>CANRXN010000088.1 GCA_947643945.1 uncultured Clostridium sp. | reverse complement strand
ATCTATAATATTTCTTACTCCTACTGTTTCCGCCTTAGCGGTTGGTATCATTACTTTTACCTCCCCTGGCATCTTCAATATGTAATAAGATTGTTTCTCTCCTAATATATCCTTTTCCTCTATTGAATCAATTACCCCTGCGCCATGCATTGGGTATACTATTTTGTCTCCTACACTAAACATGTAAGCCACTCCTTTCAGTAATTTGGTCTTCTGGCGAAAAAAAGATAATAAAGCTATGTAAATAACTTTTAACATTTAATAACTTTACTGGATTTTTTAACCATATCTATTATACAACAAAAAATGGCAAAAGTCAAAGCCTCTGCCATCGTTTTTTTCTTATAATTATGCCTCTATCCCTTTGGTTTCTAGGAATAAAAGTTTTTAATTTTTTTATATTTTATTGATTAGTAGAGCCAAATCCACCCATTCTTTCTCCTTGAGCCACATCATTATCAGTCACTAAATATTTTTGAAAAATCGCTTGCCCAATTGCCTCTCCCTTTTTAATGGTTATATCCTCTTCTTTAATATTATAAAACGCAAACATAATATGACCGTCATTATCTGGATTTCCATAGTAATCCTTATCAATTACACCTACACTATTAGCTAAAATTAGTCCTTTTTTCTTTGGATTAGAACTTCTATTATATAACATCATAACCTCGTCGTCTTGCATATAGGCTTTTAATCCTGTCTTTACTAAAGTAGGATTCATTCCTTTTTTAAAGCTTGGAACTACCAAATCTTCTGCTGCTTCGATATCATATCCAGCTGAATATTTTGTTTTTCTAATTGGTAAATTAATCCCTTTATCTTCAAATCCTTTTGCTACTTCAAATCCTCTTAACTTTTCCATTTTTCCTCCCTTTTTGCATAGTGCCTATAAACACTCTTGCTCACATGTTTTTTTCTTATTTTTTCACAAAATAGATGGATTGTCAAGAGTAACATTTATTTTTCGACAAAATATAATAATACCAAGGAGGCATAAACATGAAACAACAGAAACAAACTTTAGATACCCTACCCTTAAATACAGAAGGTTTTATTGAAAATTTAAATTGTACAGAAAACATAAAAAGAAGATTATTAGACTTAGGTTTAATAGAAGGCAGTAGCATCACCCCCGTTCTAGTTAGTCCCTCCAAAGACCCTCGTGCTTTTTCCATCCGTGGCACTTTAATTGCCCTTCGAAAAGAGGATGCTAACCTAATAAATATTCATTTTTAGGTGCAATTGGGGACGTTTCTTAATTGCACCTTTGGAGTACAGTACAAGGACACATCTGCTATCTATTATTTTTTATTTTTAAAATATATTATATTATTTTGAAATACCGCGTAAGCGATCAAACGAGTGTGTTAATACGAGTGCGATTGGAGCAACCATCCTACTTTTAAAATTAGAAGGTTGCGACACACAAGGTATAAAAAATAATATAATATATTTTAAAAAAACATAATTTAAGATGTGTCCCCACTATACCTAGAAAGGTGCAATTAAGAAACGTCCCCAATTGCACCTTTTTAGATTTTTTTCATACTATATGGTAATAAAGCTAAAAATGGAGGTTAGATTATGGGTCTTACAAAAGCTTCGACAGGAAGTCGATTATTAGTGGACGACTTGGCTTTCTTGAAAGATAATTGTGATTATGTCATTGCTCTTTGTGGTAATCCCAATGTTGGAAAATCCACTATTTTTAATCATGTAACAGGGATGCATCAACATACTGGTAATTGGCCACGGAAAGACCGTTAGTAACGCTACTGGAAGTTGCGTTTATCAAGATACGGATTTTCTTTTTGTAGATATTCCTGGTACTTATTCGATTATGTCTAATTCGCAAGAAGAGGAAATTGCAAGAGACTATATTTGTTTTGGCAAGCCAGATTGCACCGTTATTGTAGTTGACGCTACTTGTTTAGAGCGTAATTTGAATTTAGTTTTTCAAACCATGGAAATTACAAATAATATTGTGGTTTGTGTCAATTTATTAGATGAAGCCAAGAAGAAAAAAATACATATTGATTTAGATAAATTGTCAAATGAGCTTGGTGTTCCTGTTGTGGGAACATCTGCTAGGAAAAAGAAAACATTAAATAATCTGCTAGATACCATCCATCAAGTGTGTACTGGTAACAGAAAGCAAACTCCTAAAAAAGTAGTTTACAATCCAGTAATTGAAGAGGGATTAGCTAATTTACAAGCTGTATTACAAGAAGAATTTAATTTATCAACTGATTTGGCTCGTTGGGTTGGTTTGAAAATAATAGATGGTGAAGAAAAAATTTTACAATCAATTGAAATCAATCTTTCTATTGATTTATTAAACAATGAAGCTCTTCAAACGATAAAAGATAAGGTTCGCCATGAGTTTTCCAAAAATAATATTACCCAAAATAATTTTAAAGATTTGGTTATCACTAGTATTATGCACAAAGCAGAGAAAATTGTTAAAAAAGTTTGTGTATTTGAAGATAAAAATTATTCTAAACGTGACCGAAAAATTGACAGAATTTTAACTTCTAAAACCTTTGGTATTCCTATTATGATTTTATTTTTAGGTATTATCTTTTGGCTTACCATTGTAGGAGCTAATTATCCTTCCGAAGCCTTATTTTGTATGTTTTCTTGGCTACAAGAAAAACTTTTTTTACTGGCTGATACTTTACACTGCCCAGAATGGCTGTCTTCTATGTTAATTTCTGGAGTTTATCAAACCTTAACATGGATTGTAGCGGTTATGCTTCCTCCTATGGCTATCTTTTTTCCTCTTTTTACGATTTTAGAAGATTTAGGCTATCTTCCTAGGATTGCCTTTAATATGGATGGATTTTTTAAGAAGTGCTGTTGCACCCGGTAAACAAATGATTACCATGTGCATGGGATTTGGCTGTAATGCTGCTGGTTGTGTTGGTTGTAGAATCATTGATTCTCCTCGTGAAAGATTGATTGCTATTTTGACTAATAATTTTGTCCCTTGTAACCGGACGTTTTCCTTTTTTGATTGCTATTGCTACTATCTTTATTGCTGGTAGTATGAGTGGTTTTGGCGCCTCTATTGTTTCTACTTTAGCTGTTATTTTTGTTATTTTGCTAGGAATTTTCTTTACATTAGTAGTTTCTAGGCTATTATCCAAAACCATTTTAAAAGGAATGCCCTCCTCTTTTGTTTTAGAGTTACCACCTTACAGAAAGCCTCAATTTGGAAAAATTTTAGTCCGTTCTTTGTTTGATAGAACCTTGTTTGTACTAGGAAGAGCCATAAGTGTTGCAGCACCTGCTCGGACTAATTATTTGGCTTTTTGCCAACATTGGCATAGATGGGCAAAGTTTATTAGATTTAGTTGCTAATTTTTTACAACCTTTTGCTAGTTTGATGGGATTAGATGGCTATATTTTAACTGCTTTTATCCTTGGTATTCCAGCAAATGAAATTGTACTTCCTATTATTTTGATGTGCTATCTTGGTGGAAATTCTTTGATAAACTTAGAAGATACCTTTTCGATTGGCCAAATTCTAATTTCACATGGTTGGACGATTTTGACAGCGATTAATGTGATGTTGTTTACGGTTTTACATTATCCATGTGCTACTACTCTTCTAACCATAAAAAAGGAAACTGGTAGTTGGAAATGGACTTTTCTTAGCTTTCTTCTTCCTACTGTTTTACGGTATTGCGGTTTGCTGTTTTACAAATTTGGTTTATCATATTTTAGTGTAAAATCAAAAAAATGAGGATTAGCATGATTGGTTGCTATATCCTCTGTTTTTATATTGTTTCAAACTGGTGATATTTTTTTATTATTTCTAATTCTATTGGTATATAAGCCAGCTCTTCGCTTTGAGGTGTTTTATTCCATGGTGAATCCTGTTTATGTGTTAATTCAACTAATTGTGATGCTGTCATATTCCCATATTTTTCTAATGTTTTTTCAATACACAATATTTTCTCCGTTCCATCTATTGCAAATAGAATTCTGCTTTTAGCCGGCATTTCAGCTATATTCCTACTGTCAATGTCTAACTCTTCTTCTATTGGTTTATATCCATATTCTTTATATCTTTTATATACGCTATCTACTACTGGTCCATATTTAAAAGCATATATTTTATCTGTAAATAACTCTTTTCCCGTTTCACATAAATAATCCGCAAAACAAAAATAAACTAATTTTTGCAATTTCAATTGTGTGCATGTAAATTTAGATAATATATATTTGGCAATATCTATTCCTTCCAATTTTCTATCTTTTTGAATTAATTTTATGAATTCTTCTAGTGTTTTGATTACTTTTATATCTTTGAAGAAATGGTCTGCTCTACATACCGATTCCCACGTTTCATCTTCTGCTTGTATCATATGGGTTGAAATGGATACATCTCTTCCACATCTTTTTATGATTGTATCTAAATCTGTTTTTAGTTCTTCTTGTACACTTGCTTCTTCTACTATAAAATCAAGTGCAATTCTTGTTCCTAATGAATAGGAACTACTCATAAATATAAAATGTGTTATCATTATTTCTTGCCTCCTTTATTCTCATTTTCCCATTTAATATAATCTTGTTTGTACTTTTCATGTGAAATTATGTTGTCTATCTCATTTATTTTATTCCATATTTGTAGTTCCCATTGAAAACTGAAATTATTCTTTTTAAAATAAATATGTGTCGCTTTATAAGTTTCTTTAGAAGAATCTATACATTTTAAATTTTTATATTTACTATCTACTATTTTGGCAATTTGACTATTAGTAAGCTCTTTATCACATATTATCCTTATGCCAAATAAATCATTAAAGCATTTGTTAATCGGTACTTTTCCGTTTTCATGGTTTTCCACATAGTTTTTTATTTTGTATTCTATTGAGTTTTTTGCTTTTGTTCTAATGCTAATTTTTGATTTGTCAGTATTAAATTGTTTAAAATCCATTACTAATTGTATATTATTTTCATTAATAAATTCTCTGTAGTTTACAATAGCCTCTAGCATTTGTTTATTTCCTAAGACATCACAAACCAAATTACTTTTTAGATTAATTTTATGATAATAAACACTTTGCTCCCATTTTTCTGTTAAATCTTTATATTCTATTTGTATAAAATCTATTAATTTATCTAATTCCTCTAACATACAATTTTCTCTTTCTTTATAATCTACAATAAATTATAAAACTTTTGTTTGTAATTGTCAATGGTTTGCTCCAAATTTTATAATAATTTTTTCTTATTTCCCAAACGTTTCAAAAATCTTCTTAAAAAATCCCACATCATATAATACCTCTGGGTGCCATTGTACACC
>CANRXN010000087.1 GCA_947643945.1 uncultured Clostridium sp. | reverse complement strand
AAATAGAATGTAAATTCTGCTGCATTGGGTCTTGATAGCCCAATTAATAAGCCCCCTATAATGGTTGAGCCGTGAACGTGATGTTCCTGGAAAAATGGCTGCTAGTAATTGGAATATTCCAATGATAATGGCATCTTTGTAGGTAATTTGTGTGCTGGTTTCTTTTTCGTTTTGGTTGGTTTTTTTAGGTTTTAAATTTTCTACTACAATAAAGGCAATTCCAAATATAATTAAGGCAGTAGCAATGCAAAATGGATTATAGAATAGTGCCTCAAACATCTCGTCAAATAAAAGTCCTATTACTGCTACTGGTATACAGGCAACTAAAATTTTTGTCCATAATATTATGATATTTTTGTCAAAGTAAGATAATATTCCTTTTTTACTGATTGCTTTTTCTTTGTTTTTGGTAATTGGCCAAATTTGCTTCCAGTATAATAGGACAACTGCTAGTATTGCTCCAAATTGAATGACTACTTGAAACATACTCCAAAATTCTTCTGATACATTTTGCAGTTTAACAAATTGTTCGACTAAAATTAGGTGTCCCGTACTACTAATTGGTAACCATTCGGTTATTCCTTCTACTATTCCAAATAAAACGGATTTTAAAATTTCTATTAACATGTTTTTTCTCCTTCTTCCCTTCCCATTTCTAAAATATGGTACATTGTATTTTTTATGATTTCGGCTGTTGTAACTGGTGCTACTTTTCCGTGGCAGGGCTAAGCCCCAAATAAACTTTAGACCTAGTCTTTTTATTTCTTGTTCGTCTGCTCCTCCTGGTTTTGATGCTAAATCAATGATTACAGCTTCTTTATCCACATATTTTAAGTTTTCTGTGGTTAATATCAAATGAGGCACCGTGTTTATTATAATGTCATATTGTGCTAAGTTTTCTTTTAAGGTATTTATGTTGGTTCCTTTATAGCCGTAAGCTTTTATCCATGCTAAGTCTTCTTGTTTTCTTACGGCACAAGTAACTTTAGCAGATAACCCTTCTAGTTTTTTGGCTAGTACTTTTCCAATTCTTCCAAATCCTAAAATTAAGATATTGCTTCCATGGATTGTTTTTAGGGTGTTTTGCATGGCAATTTCGATGGCACCTTCTGCGGTTGAAATGGCGTTTAATATGGCTAGTTCTTCTTGTTCCATAAGATCAATTATTTCTATTTTGTTCTCTTTTGCTTCCTTTTGTATCTCTTGTTTTATGCTTCCTGCTATTAGTTTTTTGTTTTGTACCTTTCCCATTAGTTCTTGCCAAGGTATTTGTTTTTTACTAAATTTTGTGTTTATGTTGGTTCCATCTGCTGAAAATGGGATTGGTCCTATTATTGTTTCTACCTCTTCCATTGCTTCGTTTAACGTATAGCATATTTTTATGTTTTTTTCGTTTTTTAGTTCTTCTGCCTCTTCTAATCCATAAGTATATATGATTACTTTTTCTTTTGCAAGTAATTTTGCTAATTTTATCATTCGTAAGTCTCCACCAATGATGGCAAATTTTGTTTCCATTTTTATCTCGTATAATCAATTATATAGAAATATTAATCTACTTAATTGATTAACCCCTTTCTTTAAAATTTTTGATATATTATACTTCGCGATATATAACATACATAATACACTGTGGTCTGGTTGGAAAAGAATTAAATTTTCCGACCAAATCCTCCTGTTTTCATTATATGTAAGAATTTCTTTATTATTTGTACAACAACAAAAAACCAATATAGATTTTTCTATACTGGCTTTTTTATTCTTGTCTTTCTTTTTGCCAATCTAAATCAAATTCTAATTCTTCTTGCGATTTTCTTTTTCCTCTTCCTGCCTCATTTTTTCGTAACATCCTAATATCATTATAACTTAAATGCCTTGTTATTTCGCTCATTTCTTCTAAATGCTCTTTGGCTTTTATTTCTTTTTCTTGCAATTTATTTTCTTGCTTTTCTTCTGGTTCTTCTAGGTTAAATGGAATTGAAATTTTAGCCATGATAGGGATAAAAATTGGCTCTTTTTTTACCTTTTCTACAATCTTTTTTGCATTACTATCAATTGCGGTATTAATGTATTTGATGGCTGTTTCTTTGTCTCCTTTAATTAAATATATCTTTGCTAATTCGTAATAACCATCTGCTGATAGCTCCTCTTCTTCAATTGCTTCTAAAAATCTTTTTTCTGCTTCTTCTAAGTCTTTATAGATTAAAGCAATTTCTGCTAATGAGTATTTAGCATTGTATAGTAAAGTATTAATTTCGGCTGCTTTTTCATAACAAGTCTTGGCGTTTTGAAAGTCATTTAACATGGTGTAGGCAATTCCTAAGTTGTAATTTAATTCGTAAGATACCGGATTGTATCGTAACGCATCTTGATAGACATTAACCGCTTCTTTGTATCTTTCTTTTTCAATTAAAATTTCACCTAAAACTTCAGTTGCTTTTATCATTTCTGGCTTTTTGTTTAATAAATTAAATAACATTTCGATTGCTTCATCTTTTTTATCTAAATAGGTCAATAACTCTGCTACTTTGTAATAGGAATCGTAATCCTTTTTGTTTAAGTCAATGGCTTGTACATATTCGTCTATTGCTTTTCTTATGCCACCTTCTTGTTCGTAAATTTCTGCTAACATTCTATGGGCTTTATAAGATTTTGAGTTCTTTTCTAATAAGTCAATTAATGCTTGTTTTGCTTTTTTGTTATCGCCTAACATTAAATATAATTTAGCTTTTTGTAGATATACCATTTCAAATAATGTGATATTTCTTTTTTCTAAAATCATGACCACAATTGGTATAATAATGGATAATATATATTTTAAAATGACAAATATCATATTTAGTTTTATACTAAATAATGCTTCGGCAAAGTTAAGTGCAATTCCTATAAATTCTAGCACTAAAATTGCTACATAGGTTGTGTCATTATTTCGTATCATACGGAAAAACATGTATACAAATATGGCAAATGAAATAATGGTAAATATTATTTGTTCTATTATCATTTTGTTTCGCTCCTCTTTTTTAACACCTCTATTTTACTTCATTTTTCGTCATTTGTCTAGTTTTTATACAAATTTTGGTAAATTTTATAATCTCTTAATATCCTTCTTACATAATTATTGGTCTCTTTGTATGGTATCTTTTCAATATCGGTGCCATCTTTTTTGATAATCCCTTTTTCTAGCCATCCATCTACTGTTCCAATGCCTGCATTATACGCAGCTAATGCCACTTCTTTACTTTGATAGCGTTCTAAAAGGGTTGCTAAATAACAAGTCCCAATTTCAATATTTTTATAAATATCAAATAGTTCTTGTTTTGCATTTTCAAAATCTAGTTCAATGGCATTTTTCTTTGCCACATCCTTAGCCGTCTCCTCCATTAGTTGCATCACACCAATTGCTTCTTTATTAGAAACTGCTTCTTTTTTAAAATTACTCTCTGCTTTTATAACCGCATAAATAAGGTTTTCCTCTACTTTGTATTTTTCTTGATAGAGTAAAACCGCTTCACGATACGGTTTAGGATATATCATTGTTAATATATTATTTTTAAATAGAAAAACAAACGTCAATAAAATAACTATGATTGCTATTGCTATCATTTGCTTTTTCCTCTTCAATCTTTTCTCCTCCTTTGAGACAATTTGAGACAATTTTGGATAATTGGGGACGGTTCTTTATTGTCCAAAATTGTTCCATTATTTACAGTCATACCAATTTTTAGCTTCTCCTATGTCTGCTATTAGTGGTACTTTTAAACTAATTGCACTTTCCATGCTCTGTTTTAAGATGTCTTTTATTTGTTCTTTTTCCGCTTCTGGCGCTTCTATCATCATCTCGTCATGTACTTGTAATACGATTTTTGCTTGTAAATTTCTTTTTTGAAGTTCTTGGTAGACTTTTATCATAGCAATTTTCATGATGTCTGCTGCTGTTCCTTGGATTGGTGTGTTCATGGCTACTCTTGAGCCAAATTGTCTTACCATGTAATTGCTTGATTTTAGTTCTGGAATGTATCTTCTTCTATGAAATAGTGTTTCTACATAGCCATCTTCTGTTGCTTTTTTGGTGATTTCCTCCATAAAGATTTTGATTCCTGCATATTGGTCTAGGTATTCGGTAATGTATTCTTTGGCTTTTTTTCTTAAGATGCCTAATTGCTCTGCTAAGCCAAAGTCACTGATTCCATAGACAATTCCAAAGTTTACAGCTTTAGCATCACTTCTTTGTTCTTTAGTAACTTCGTCAATTGGGGTTTTAAATACTTTGGAGGCTGCTTGTTTATGGATGTCTTGCCCTTCTTGGAAGGCTCCGTATCATATGCTCGTCATTTGAAATGTGGGCTAATACGCGTAACTCTATTTGTGAGTAGTCAGCATCTACATAGACTTTTCCTTCTTGGGGCTTAAATACTTTTCTTACTCTTTTTCCTAATTCAAATCTGGTTGGAATGTTTTGTAAGTTTGGCTCGGTTGAGCTGATTCTTCCGGTTGCTGTTATGGTTTGATGGAAAAAGGAGTGTATTCTTTTAGTTTTAGGATTAATGTATTGTTTTAAACCTTCTACATAGGTAGAGTTTAGCTTCATTAATTGACGGTATTCTAAGATTTGTTCAATGATAGGGTCTTCTCTTTTTAGTTTTTCTAAAACATCTACGTCAGTGGAATATCCACTTTTTGTTTTTTTGATAACTGGTAGCTTCATTTTTTCAAATAGAATTTCTCCCAATTGCTTGGTTGAGTTAATGTTAAATTCTTCTCCTGCCATTTCGTAAATTACTTTTGTGATAGTTTCTAGTTTTTCTGTTAGTTCTTTTCCAAATTCACTTAGTTCTTCTTCGTCAACATACATGCCATTCCATTGCATGTTTGATAGTACTTCAATAGTTGGCATATCAATTTGATAAAATAACTCTAAGGCTCCTATTTCTTCTAATTGCTTCAAGGTGATTTTTCTTATTTGGCTGATAGCGTAAGCATATAAAGCATATTTTTCTTGGTTTACTTTCTGGGTAATCACTTCTTCACCCATTGGCATTTCAAATAAATTGATTTGCTCTTGTTTTGGCTCTTCTCCGTATCCAGTCCTCTAAGTTAATTTCTAGGTATTGTCCCATTAATTTTTCCATTTCTAGCTTATTATTGCTTGGGTTTAGAATGTAACTGCTAATCGCCACATCATAATGAATTCCTTTTAAGTCAATTCCTATTTGTTTTAATAAGATATAAGTTTTGCTTAGGTTAATTCCTATTTTTTTAATTTCTTCACTTTCCCAGATTTCTTTTAGTTCTTTTCCTATTTCTTCTTCCGTTATGGGAATATAGCTAGCTTCTTT
>CANRXN010000086.1 GCA_947643945.1 uncultured Clostridium sp. | reverse complement strand
ATCAAAAATTTGTATAAAAATAAACATAAATCATTTAGGATTTATCTTTATTTTATAATATTTATTTTTTTTCTAAAGTACCTATTTTTTTTGCACAATCACCACAAATTAATTTATCGTTGTAAGTTAACAAGTTTTCATTATTACCACAGAAAATGCAATTTGGTTCGAATTTTTTTAATACGATGGAAGAACCATTTACATATATTTCAATAGGATCTTTTTCTACGATATTAAACTGATTTCTAATCTCTATTGGAATAACAACTCGACCAAGTTCATCTACTCTTCTAATAATTCCTGTTGATTTCATACAATCCATCCTCCTTAAAAGTAATATTTTAACAATCCCTATATTTATAATATATCACAAATAAAAATGTAGGTCAATTATATTGTAATAAAAAGTCAATTTTTTTCATAAAATTAGCTAGGTGATAACCATGTTAAATACCATATGGCCCATATTTATAGCGGTTTCCTTTGCTTATGCTATTTTTTCACGGAAACCTAGAAAGTTTAAATAAAAGCATATTTTCCAGTACAAATGACGCCATAAAATTATCTATAGAATTACTAGGAACAATATGTTTATGGAATGGAATCATGCAAATAGCAAATAAAACCACCATCATTAACAAATTAACCAATTTATTAAAGCCAATTATAAAAATATTATTTCCAGAAATAAGAAAAAATAATCAAATTCAAAAAGAAATTTCCATGAATATGATTGCCAATATTTTAGGACTAGGAAATGCAGCCACACCATTGGGGTTAAAAGCCATGAAATCCATGCAAGAAGAAAATCAAAAAAAAGACACATTAAGCAATTCTATGCTAGTATTTATTGTATTAAACACCGCCTCTATTCAAATTATCCCAACTACCGTAATTGCGATTCGTAATTCGCTAGGATCCCAAAATCCAACAGCAATTGTTTTTGGCGTATGGATTGCCACCATTTTAGCTGCGATAACTGGCATTACTGTTGCCATGCTCTTAATCAAAAAAGATAAGAAATAGCAAAAGGAGGATTTTCATGGAACTTATTAATTATTTATCAAGCCTAGCCATGCCAGCAATTATATTATTAATAGTTACCTATGGACTAATTGAAAAAAATAAAGTATTTGACGATTTTTTAGAAGGAGCAAAAGAGGGGCTAGAAATTGTATTTAATATCTTACCTACACTAGTTGGGCTATTTGTTGCAATTGGAGCATTAAGAAGTTCAGGGATTTTAGATATTATTATTAATTTTATAACACCCCTTTTAAATGTTTTTCATTTTCCTAGTGAAATTATGCCACTAGCTATGTTAAGACCCATTTCTGGAAGTGGCTCTATTGCGGTGGCAACCGACATCATGAAAAACTATGGCGTAGACAGCAAAATTGGTATGATGGCTTCTACCATTATGGGTTCAACAGAAACAACACTTTATACCATTGCTGTTTATACAGCCACCATTAAAGTAAAAAAGACAAGATTTGTGTTACTAGCAGCATTGGCAGCAGATGTGGTGGGAATTATTGCAAGTGTAATAATATGCCAGATATTATAAGTTTCTATAAATTTCCCATTGGTTCCCCACTTAAACCCGGAACCAATGGGGAAACAATGGGGAAATGTAGAATTTTGTCGAAAAGTTTTTGTTGACAAATGGAAAAAAATGTTATATAATTTGTCACATGATAAGAAAAATACTATTATTTATATTAATTTTTTTAATCGTAAGAAAGATTATAATATATCGATTAAGCAAAAAAATCCAGAAAAAAATTTCAAAAAACTAAATAAGTCATTACTTTTGTAGAGAAAATACCCCCAAAAATTACAATAACCTCTTAAAAAATTGTTTAGCCCCTTATATACAAAAAATAGAGCTATCGTTAGTTTTCATTCTTATTTTCTCTACAAAACCAATAAATAAACTATCTATGATAAGTTTCTTTGTTTGCAATTTTAAAAGCTCTAAAAATTTGCTCCAAAAGAAAAACACGAATCAATTGATGGGGAAAAGTCATTTTAGAAAAGCATATTTTTTGCTGGCACAACCCTAGCAAATCGTCTGTTAATCCCAAAGAACCGCCAATAATAAAAGTAATAGAACTAGAGGTCATAGAAATGTCTTGTAATTTGTTAGAAAATTGAGGAGAAGTAAATTCCGCGCCTTTTAAATCTAAAGCAATTACATAAGAATCTTTTTTGATATGGCGTATGATATCATTACACTCTTTGGATTTAATTTCATAAGCTAAAGCATCACTTAATTTGTCTGGTACCTTTTGATCGGGTAGCTCTAAAATAGATAATTTGCAATATTTAGAAAGCCTTTTACAATATTCGTTAGTAGCAGACTTTAAATAAGTTTCTTTTAATTTTCCAATACAAATAATTTGAATCGTTAGCATAAGAAGTCTCCTTTAAATTTCAATTAATTTGCTACTACAATCCCTACTTGCTACATTTAAACCAAGTAAGTCCTTGTCAAAATGAGGGCAACCCATCAACTCGTCCATCACAGTTTGATAAGCAAGTTCTGGAAAATTACTTTCTTTGCTTAAATGCCCTAGCATTGCATTTTTTAAGCCAGATTGCAACAAATAAGAAATGGTTTTGCCTGCTATCTCATTTGATAAATGTCCGGGTAGGACCAGCAATTCTAGATTTTAGCACAAAAGGATAAGAAGAACAGCGAAGTACTTCTGGATCATAATTAGCCTCTAACATAATAAATAAGCTTTCTTCCAAGCTTTTTAAAATGTCATTGGTCATATGACCAATATCAGTAGCAATACTTAATTTTTTATCGTTATTCCAAATATTAAAGCCACAGGGATTAGCAGCATCATGTGGAATGGAAAAAGGCTTGATATCCAAATCGCCAATGGAAAATTTATCAGCAACTTTAAAAGTTTTGATGCAATTACTATCCAATTTATCTCTTTGCTTTGGCATAGCATCTAAGGTTTCTTGATTAACAAATACAGGTAAATGAAATTTTTTAGAAAAAGTACCTAAGCCCTGTACATGGTCGGTATGCTCATGGGTAATTAAAATACCATCCAAAGAAGAAGGGTCTACTGAAATATCTAATAAAGCATTTTCTATTTTTTTACTACTAACACCAGCATCAATTAAAAGCTTCGTATTAGGCGTTTCTACTAATAAACTATTACCACTACTACCACTATATAAACTACAAAAATTAAACATCTTTACTATTTCCTTTGTTATTTTATAATAAAAGAGTTATTCTGTAACTCTTTCAATTTTAGCACCAATACTTCTAAACTTGTCCTCGATATTCTCATAGCCTCTATCAATATGCTCTAAATTATAGATTTCCGTAACACCATCAGCAGCCGTACCAGCAATTACTAAAGCAGCACCAGCCCTTAAATCACTAGAATAAACAGGAGCACCAGTAAGCTTTTTAACTCCTTCAAAAAAAGCAGATTTCCCTTGGGCATTAATCTTAGCTCCCATACGGTTTAACTCCTCTGTATACTGAAACCTAGAATCCCAAATACTTTCATGAATCATACTATTGCCATTAGCCAAAGATAATACAACTCCCATTTGTGGTTGTAAATCTGTAGGGAAGCCTGGATATGGCAAAGTTTTAATTGTAGCATTGGTAGGTCTTTTATTACACCAAACGCGAATACTATCAATGTTATCTTCTACATTACCACCCACCTCAATGATTTTTGCAGTAATCGATTCTAAGTGCTTGGTAATACAATTTTTAATTAATAAATCTCCTTTTGTTGCAACAGCTGCTAGCATAAAAGTTCCAGCTTCAATTTGGTCAGGAACAACAGAATAGGTAGCATTTCCGTGTAGCTTTTCTACACCATTAATTTTAATGACATCGGTTCCCGCCCCTCTAATATCAGCTCCCATGGTATTTAAAAAGTTTGCTACATCTACGATATGAGGTTCTTTTGCTGCATTATCAATAATAGTCGTTCCTTTTGCCAAAACAGCAGATAGCATAACATTAATGGTAGCCCCAACAGAAACAATATCCATATAAATAGGGCAACCGGTTAATCTTTTGGCTTTGGCAAAAATGGTACCTTTTTCAACGGTTACAGAAGCACCTAATCTTTCAAATCCTTTAATATGTTGGTCAATTGGTCTAGCTCCAAGCTTGCAACCGTCCTGGCATACCAACTTCGATTTCTCCTTTTCTACTTAGCATAGCACCAATAATATAGTAAGAAGCGCGAAATTTGCTAGTTAGGTCTAAGGGTGCTTTTGTTGTTGTTAAATTAGAAGTATCGATGGTGATACTATTAGAAGAGTTCCAAGTTATTTTGGCACCTAATTTTTCTAATATTTCACAAGATATTTTTATATCACTTATATTCGGTAAATTTTCAATGGTACAAACGCCATCAATTAAAAGTGTAGCGGGTAAAATTGCAACCGCTGCATTTTTTGCACCACTTATTGTTACTTCGCCTTTTAAAGGCGTTGGACCTTTTACGATTAATTTTTCCAATTAAATAACCCCCAATAATGTGTGTTTCCAAGAAAAAAGAGTGCAATTAAAACATAACACTCTTTTTGCTTATTAAAATATATCATAAACTAGAAGGAATTGCAACAGTTTAGTTTTGTTTTTCCAAAGTAGAAAATCTTACTATTTTTTAGCAGTAATTAAACCAGCTTGATTAAAAAATTCTAGTAATTTAAACTTAAACTGCACTTCATTATTCTCTTGTTTAGAAACAAGGGAAAACTCTTCTTCCTCTAGACTATTTTCCAACAATTCTTTTGACTCCTCTGGAACTACACCAGAAGAAATATCAACAAAACACAAAGGAGGGAACATTACGCACCACCAATTTTGACCTTTTGCTTCTCCAATTTCCACACGCAAAGCATCATAAAAACCAGCAGGCAAAGAAATATCACCATAATTCTTAGTAGGAAATTCAAAATTTCCAATATTAACTTTAACAGAATAAGAATATCCTTCATTAGCAATCGTAGTAAGAGCAATTTGTTCAAAAGTCTCTTTGTTCTCGGAAGCTAATTTAATCGCCTCTTGTTTAGAAGAACAATCCTTACAAATAGAATTCATATAATCTAGTAAAGCATCACGAACCTTATATTTTAAAGCTTGATCTTCTTTTGAATCACTATTTGCCAAAACATGCAAACGAAAAACACTATTTGCAATATCAGTTGATACATTTTGTGCATAAGAAATAGCACAAATACTTGTATAAATAAATAATAAAAAGCTTAAAATAATTACCATTTTTAAATTTTTTTTCATAAGTTACCTCCCAAAAACAAATATTTCAAAAAATATTATTTTATATTCATTATTAAAAATTTAGAAAAATTTATACTAAAAAGGAAAAAAAATCAATGCAAAAAAAT
>CANRXN010000085.1 GCA_947643945.1 uncultured Clostridium sp. | reverse complement strand
TATATGGTTCGATACATTCTACCATTGTTCTAACTAAACAAGCTGGTGTATAAAATTCTCCACCCTTTTGTAGTTCGTTAGAAGCAAATTGTCCCAAAAAGTACTCATAGATTCTTCCTAAAATATCTTTATCTTGTGCTTCTTTATTTCCTATTTTTACGTTTGTGAATATATCTATTAATTCACCTAAATTTACATTTTGGTAATCTGGACTATTATATTGTTTAATTAACACACCTTTTAAGCTTGGGTTTTCTTTTTCTATTTCTTCTAAAGCTTCATCTATAAGTTGTCCAATATTTGCATCTTTAGAATGAGCATTTAAATATTCCCATCTAGCTTTTGCAGGAACATAGAATATATTTTCAGCCATATAAGAATCTCTATCTTCTTCTAATCCATATCCTTCTTCTACTAATTCTTGATACTTTTCTTCAAATGAATCTGATATATATTTTAAAAATATTAATCCTAATACGATAAATTTATAACTTGAAACTGGGACAGCACCTCTCATTTTGTCTGCTGCTTCCCATAATTTATTTTCTAAACCTTTTAAATCTTCCTCTTTCATAATCGCTCCTTGATCTTTCATATTTATAATTCAATAACATTTTATCATAAAAGTCTCTTTTTCTCAATAAATTTTTCCAATATTTTCAAGTATTTTGTCGAATTATATCTAATCAACACTAATACAAGTAACCTCCACTGCTTCATCCAAATACTTCCTAACAAACTCAACACAACTATCCAAACAAACCACTTTAGCCTTAGTGTCTTCCATCAAATTGCTAGTTGCCTGAAAATTAATATAATTCATAAGATAAAAATTAGCAAAAGGCATATAAAAAATATAAGTATATACATCATTTTCCTTAATATAATAATCATCAAAAAAGCTTTAGATATTGTGAGAATATTCATGATGTTGAATATTTCGCTACAGAAATGAAAAGTTTAATAACCAATTTTTTACTTTATGACAAAGTTTTTATTTCTCGAGTAAATGAAAAAACGAGAGATATTAATTTTTATTATGATAGTAATTATAGAAGAAAAATTACTTTTACTTCTCTTCTTTCATATATGTACTATGAGTTGTTAGAAGATTATATAAATGGCTATTATCCTTATCAATGTAATAAATGTGGTAATTACTTTTTATCAAGAGTTAAAAATCATCCACAAATAAATCACACTTGTGATGATTGTAAAGGAGGTATGAAGTAAATGGATCAAAATTCTTTAGTTCCATTAAAAGAAAATTTAACTAATTTAGTAGACTGGCTAGAAGATGTAAACACTAATATAAATGAATTCGAAATTTTTGATACTTCTATTGAAGATTGGACTGAAATATTATCAAAATCTTCAAAGGTAATTGGTGGCATAGCGAAGATATATAATATTTCAGAAAAAATAATATTCAAAAGGTTTTTAAAAGGTTTAAGTAGCAAGATTAATAATCAAAATATTATAGATTATAAATCTAAACAAAAATTAGATGACTACCTATCTAAGCAGCAAAATGTTGAATTTGTATATACCACAATTAGAAAATCTTTAACAGCAAACTCTTTAAAATGTACTGAGTTATTAGCCATTATTGTTGGAGAAATTTTACAAAAACAGTTAGATATGACTCAAGAGAATATAACCATCATTGATGCTTTACACTCTTTAAATGACTATGATTTAAATAATTTTTATAAAATATATAAAACAATAACTGAAAATAATTTTAGAAGAATACGATTGGATAAACTTTATGAAATGATTTCGAAAGATTCTATACAGATTTCTATTTATAAATTAGTTAATTTGCAGATATTTCTTCAAAATACTATTACTACACATCAAGGAATGCGTTGGGGAGATGAAAATGAAGATCTTTTAAATACTATTATGAAAGATAGTGAGAAATTTTTATCATTATATGATATAAGTGATAAACTATTTGAATTACTTGATAAATCTAAAGGAGAATTATTGTTTTTAGTATAATATGTTGTTCTTACCACATGGAAAGGAGGTGATGCACGTGTGGTAGGAAACATCGAAAAAAGAGGAGAGAATTCATACAGGCTAAGAGTATCTGGAGGCTACACTGGAGAAGGCAAAAGAATCATTTACAAAAAGACAGTCCAATCCAAAAACAAAACAGAAGCTGAAAAAGAATTAGCACTTTTTATATCAGAAATAGAAACAGGACAAGCCCTATCAGCAAAGAAAATGCGTTTTAGAGATTATGCTGACTTTTGGATTAACAATTATGCCATTCCAAATTTATCTCCAAAAACGTACGAACGATATAAAAGTATGCTAAAAGCTAGAATTCTCCCTTATCTCGGCAATATCTATCTAGACAAAATTCAACCAATGCAATTAATGTATCTATATCAAGAACTAACAGAATCGACTTACACTAGAAAAAACATAACCCGTAAACTATCTTCTAAAACAGTATTAGAACACCATAGAGTATTACATTCTATGTTACAGCAAGCAGTTTATTGGCAAATGATACCTTATAATCCAGCATCAAGAGTACGACCACCAAAAGCTAAAAAACCTAATATTAACTTTTATGATGATGCTCAAACGATTGCATTAATTAAAGCATTGGAAGGCGAAGAATTGAAATTTCGAGTCATTATTCTCTTAACAATTTTTACAGGCTTAAGGCGTGGGGAAGTGTTAGGACTAGAATGGCAAGACATTGATTTCAAAAATTCTTCTCTAACAGTTAGGCAAGCAAGCCAATATGTTTCTGCTATTGGGATTTATACCAAAGATCCGAAAGCAGAAACATCGAACAGGATAATTAGTATTCCTGAATCAATTATTAAATTACTAAAAGAGTACAAAAGAAAACAACTAGAAGCTAGACTTTGTTTGGGAGACAAATGGATTGAAACAAATCGTTTATTTGTTCAATGGAATGGTAGTCCTATGCACCCAGACACAATTACCAAATGGTTTAGGCAGTTCCTAGAAGATAAAAACTTGCTACATATTACATTTCATGGTTTACGCCATACACATGCAACTTTGTTAATTTCACAAGGTTTGGATGTTCGAACGGTTAGTAATCGATTAGGACATGCACAAACATCTACAACTTTAAATATCTATGCCCATGCTTTTGCGAAAATGGACAGAGAGGCATCAGATAAACTTGATAATCTTCTTTATCGAGAAGATACGAAAAAATATTTTAAAGCCAATTAGAGGCTTATCATATAAATTTACAAATAAAAGTGAAAGGATAAAATTCAATGAATAAAATACGATACAAAAAAGAAGAAATCAAGACAGCATAGTTTCTGCTTATTTCAGCCTTAAATTAAGAAAATAAAATTTTTATCATTTATAAGCAGAAACTATTTGTATATTTTAGAATTTTAATCAAATATATTTTAATATCGAAAATTTAAAGTTTACCAAAAAACTTTTTTACATAGATTTGTGCCCATAACGTGCCCAATATTTTTTATGTAACTTGTTATAGGCAAAAATAAAAGAGTCCACAATCTCTTGCGACTCTAGTAAAATTCTTGGTTGCGGGGGGTAAGACTCGAACCATCGACCTTCGGGTTATGAGCGACGGATGAACGGTTTTTGTAAGTTTGTGAAAATTAGAGTTTTTGTTGGTATTTAGATGTTTACGAGAGTTTTAGTTTATGGAACATTTGTGTACTTTTATGGCATTTTTGGAGAGAATTTTACCCAATTTTTACCCAACTCGTGTAGTACGTTTGTTCTTAGAAAATTAGCTCTTGTAGGTACATTTTGAAAATGAAAAATTTTAATTTTGGAGGTAGATTTTTATGAGTAATTTAAGAGAGGTTAATGATGATATTTTAAAAGATTGGTTAGATTTTAGATAAACTGTTGTTGAAATCTTTGATTTCGTGCCAACAGTTATATGCGTTAGCTGAGGATACTATTGCTAGTCTTACTTGTGCAGAAGATAAAAAACATTTTATTTGTTTTGAAGAGATTGCTGAAAAGATTTGAGGAATGTTCCCGAACAGAATAAGAAATATGTTGAGAAACAGTTGAAACAACTTGATGATAATTTCTTTGATTATATTTGCTAATGGAATGAAAAGTATTATAGGAATGGGTTTTGTGATGGAATGCTGCTGATTGGTGGATGCTTTAAATTCATAATATCATAATATCTAAAAATACAGTTTTATCATAATTTGTGTTAAAACTGTATTTTTTATTGATTTTTCGTGTGTTATCTGCTATATTATATGTATAATTATCTTATTCTTATATTTTACTTGCTTTAAAGGAGGTGACAGCATATGAGTCTTTATGATTTTTTAAATTCAGTAGATTTAACTCTTGAAAAGAATATTAAATCTTATGATAATTCATTTGTTGATAAATTTATGGATGAATTAAAATATTATCTTTTAAAAAAGGATCCTAATTTTAAAAATTTAGATTTTGATGAATTGCCTAAAGATACTGTTTTTTACATTGATTATATTGAGGAAGGTTATGCATCTTGCCTTGATACTAATCAAAAATTTTCAGAAAAGTACGAAATACCGCAATCTCTCTTAGATGATTCTATAAAATGTGGTGGTACTTATATTCAATTTGATGGTAATCAATATGTAAATGTTAAGAAGCCAAACGGATATACTCTATAGCATTAAAAAATGAACATATATCATATATGCTCATTTGTCCAATTTGACCTGTTCCATCTAAATTAATATCTTTCTTCGTTTGAATTTCTATATTTATTCCATCACTTGTAATCCATATTGTTCCTTGGTTTTTAGTTATTAATATATTATCTTCTTGTATATTAGCATATTTTAATCTTTGTAACACATCTTTTGTTGGATGGTTATATTTTTTATTATCTCCTGCTGAAATAATTGCATATGTAGGTTTTATTCTATTTAGAAATTCCGTAGATGTACTTGAATCTGAACCATGATGTCCAACTTTTAATATATCTATTTTTTCACATTTTATTTCTTTTTCTATATCTTGAGTAGCATCTCCCATAAATAGATAACTAGTTTCTAAATAATTTAATTTAATAACTATTGAACTTTCATTAGCAGAATTTGAAGTATTATTTTTGACAGATAATATTTCAAATTCTGCCTTGTCTAAATCAAACTTATCATTTATTTCTACTTTAGATAATTGCTTATTGTTTTTATTTGCTATCTTTTTTAAGTCTTGATAATCGTCTTCTGCTTCATTTATTCCTTCTGGCATAAATATTTGTCCTACATTGCAATTATTTAAAATAATTTCTGCTCCACCTCTATGATCCATATCCCCATGTGTAATTATGAAATAGTCTATATTATTTAGTTTCTTCTCCTTTAAAAATTCTACTATATATTCTCCATCACTTTTGTTACC
>CANRXN010000084.1 GCA_947643945.1 uncultured Clostridium sp. | reverse complement strand
GGAGTAGCCCAATTAAATTACCAATATGAAGATGTTACCGTTTGGGGCGTAATTGGAAAACCAGAAATAGCAAGGTCAAACCGTTCCAACCAACTATTTTTTGTTAACAAAAGATACATAAAAGATAAAACCCTAACAGCAGCAACAGAGCAAGCTTACAAAGGGTTAATTCCCATTGGAAAATTTGGCTTTGTGATTTTGAATCTAGAAATGAACCCAAGCAAAGTAGATGTTAATGTTCATCCAGCTAAATTGGAAGTTCGTTTTGAAGAAGAAAACAAAATATTCCAATCTATTTATCATGCCATAAAAGATACCTTGTTAAAAAACGAGTTAGTGGTAAACCAGACGCCATCGGCAAGAGAAACAAGCTTTGAAGAAAGACTAAAAAGCATAAGAGAAGCAAAAAAAGAAAATGCAGGTAGTGGTTTATTTGGCTTTCGAAAGCAAAATCAAAAACAAATAGAAGAATATACCCAAGAAGAAAGCGAAATTAAAACCAACAATTTAGACGAAGAAGTAGTGCAAGAAAAAGTGGTTACAGAAACAAAAAATGTAACAGCAGGGGCTCCAATAGACACCAGTGATGTGTTAAAACAATTAAAAGAAATGAAAGATAAAATAACCAAAGAATTAGAGCAAAAAAATGCAGTCCAAGGTTTAAGTGACGTAAGTGAGGAATATCAACTAGGAGGAAGCGAAGTCGAAGAAGAAGAGAAAAACTTAGTAGTAGAAGAACAAGCTCCACAAGAAGAAAACCAAGAAAATCAAGAACAAGTAGAAATGCAAAATGAAGAAGAAAGCTTGCAACAAGAGGAAAACCAAGAAGAAAATAAAGAGACCCAAGAAAAAGCAGAAGCCGTAAAAGAAGCAATTGAAGAAATTGATGATCCAGAAGTTCAAAAAGAATTCGAAGAAATCAAGCAAAAAATGCAAGACCTAAATAACAACCCACAAGTAGTAAGCAAAGATTTCAATGAAATGTATGCTAAAATGTTTGGAAGATTGCCAATCGAAACGAGAGAAAAAATAGAAGAACAAAAACGTGAAGAAGAACAAAAAACAAGTGCGGTAGACTTAATCAAAGACAATGTATCGGTATTTGAAGAAGACTCTAAGCTTGCAAAACCAACCTACAAATTTGTAGGAGTTGTCTTTAAAACCTATATTATATTAGAAATTGACAAAGAAATGTACATATTAGATCAACATGCAGCACACGAAAGAATTATGTATGAAAAAGTAAAGAAGAATTATTATAGTGAGAAAAACAAAGACTCGCAAATGTTATTATTACCAGACGTTATGACCCTATCTCATAAAGAAATGGATATTGCACGAGAAAACATGGAAATGTTCCACCAAGCAGGATTTAGCTTTGAAGAATTTGGAGAAAACACCATTAAATTAACAGGAGTACCAACCGTATGTGTGGACTTAAACACCAAAGAACTATTTTTAGAAACCTTAGACGAAATCAACACGGTAGCAAGAACTGCCAAACAAGAAAAAGAAGAAAAATTTATTGCAACCGTTGCTTGTAAAGCAGCCGTAAAAGCCAACATGGCGTTAGAACAAAGAGAAGTAGAAACTTTGATGGACAAGCTATTAGAACTACCAAATCCATTTACTTGCCCACATGGAAGGCCAACTGTTATCAAAATGACAAAATATGATATTGAAAGAAAATTTGCTAGAAAATAATAGTGAAATAAAGAAGGGAAAAAACAAAATGATATTTATTGTAGCAGTCATTATAATTATCTATCTTATCGAAATTGCTTGGACCTGGCAAAGCTTAGGATGGATAGAAAAAAACAAAAAAATCCTAATCATTGTAGCCCGGAAACATAGGGGTGGCGATTATAACCATGGTAATCTTTCAAATCGCAAAAGGTGGCGTAGCAAGTGAAGTGGCAAAACTTCCAGAACATGTAGCACATTTGGTAAAAAACTTGATGGTCTCTATCTTTACAGGTGTAAATGGAATTATTGTGTTGCCACAAATAGCAAAAATATTAGATAAAATAAACGAAGACCAAATCGAAAAAAGTAAGGTTCAAAAAAGAATTATGATACTTGCCATTGTTTTTGTTATTTGCCTTATTTTCGAAACCAGTTATATGAAACAGACACAAGCAAGTATTTCAAAACTATATCAGCAAACCATATCCCAATAAGGAGGAAAAAATGGAAAAAGTAATTGTCATATGTGGACCAACAGCCTCTGGAAAAACAGGATTATCCATTGAACTTGCCAAAAAAATAGGAGGGGAAATTGTATCTTGTGATTCCATGCAAATCTATCAAGAAATGGATATAGGAACTGCAAAACCTACCAAAGAAGAAATGCGGTGGGATTTTGCATCATTTATTAGACTTTGTTTCTCCAGAAGAACGATATAGTGTAGCAGATTATAAAAAGCAAGCTAAAAAAGCAATTAAAGAGATTTTGCAAAAAGAGAAAGTGCCAATTGTAGTGGGAGGTACAGGCTTATATGTGGATAGCCTAATTTATGAAATTGAATATCCTAATATAGAGTTTAATGAAGATTATCGAAAAGAATTGGAAAATAGAGCAAAAGAAGAAGGCTTAGAAGCTTTATACAAGCAAGCAGAAAAGATTGATGGAGAAGCAACAAGAAAAATTAGTCCAAATGACCAAAAAAGAATACTTAGAATTTTAGAAATCTATCATGCAACTAAGAAAACAAAAACCCAGCAAGAAATTGAATCAAGAAAAAAACCAGTAGAATACGATTATCAAGTATATGGCTTAAAATGGGATAGAGAAGCGTTGTACGAAAGAATTAACAAAAGGGTTGATTTAATGATAGAACGAGGCTTAATTGAAGAGGTACAAGAAATTTTAAAAAGACATCAAAATTTTCCAACTGCTATGCAAGGTTTAGGGTATAAAGAGGTCGTCCAATACCTAGAAGGAAAATTTACCAAAGAAGAAATGATAGAAAAGTTAAAGATGGAAACCAGAAGATATGCCAAAAGACAGATGACTTGGTTTCACAAAAACAAACAAACTATATGGCTAGATGGGGAGGCTTCCCAAGAAGAAAATACAAAAATAATTATGGAAAATTATAAAGAAAAGTTTTAAAATGGCAAAAGTAAAAAAGCGGTTTTCGCCATTTGGAAAGGATTGAAAAAACTTGAAGAAAAAAAAGAAGCTATCAGCAAACAATAAAAGAATTATAATATTTGTTGCTTTACTTGCTATTTTGCGGTTATGTTGCTTATGCTATCTATCTATTAGTAAAACAGCCAACCAATATATTTACCATAGAAGAAGGAAAACTATACCAAGAAGAAACTGACATTCGGCTATGTGATTCGCTATGAAACGGTAGTAAAAGGTGAAAACTACAAAAATGGAATGATGCAAATAAAGGGAGAAGGGGAAAGAGCAGCAAAAGAAGAAAATATTTTCCGTTATTATAGCACAAATGAAGAAGCTCTAAAACAAAAGATAGCAGACCTAGATAATAAAATTCAAGAAGTCATGTTAAATGATACCAGTCTATTTAGTGCTGATATGAAGTTGCTAGAAAACCAAATTGATGAAAAAATAGAAAATATTAATCAAATAACCGACAGTGCCAAATTAACAGAATATAAAAAAGAAATTAGTAGTTTAGTTACTAAAAAAGCCCAAATAGCAGGTGATTTAAGCCCAAAAGGTTCTTACTTAAATCAATTAATTGAAGAAAGAAAAACTTATGAAGGGCAACTAAACTCTGGTGCAGAATATGTAAAAGCACCAACTAGTGGAATTGTATCTTATAAAGTAGATGGGTTAGAAAGCCAGCTAACACCAGACAATTTTAGTTCACTTAGTAAAGAATATTTAGAAAGTTTAGATTTAAAAACTGGAAAAATTGTAGCAACCAGTGAAGAAAGCGGAAAAGTAATTAACAATTTTGCCTGTTATATTGTAACCGTTTCTTCTTCAGCGGAAGCAAAACAAGCACAAGTAGGACAAAAAGTAAAGGTAAGATTATCTTCCAATACAGAGATACCAGCAGAAATTACGAATTTAATTAACGAAAATGAGGAAGTAGCTATCATATTAAAAATTGAAAAACAAATTGAAGAATTAATCAATTATCGAAAAATATCTTTTGACTTAATTTGGTGGGATACCTCTGGTTTAAAGGTACCAAATCAAGCAATTGTAGAGGCGGACAATTTAAAATATGTGGTAAGAAACAGAGCAGGGTATTTAAGTAAAATACTAGTAAAAGTAAAAAAACAAGGAGAAAAATATTCTATCTTGCAACCTTATGATACAGAAGAATTAAAGGAATTAGGCTTTTCAAACGAAGAAATTATCAATTACAAAAAAATATCGCTATATGACGAAATATTATTAAATCCAAACCTAGAAAATCTGGAGTAATATTACAGCAATATTACAGAAATATTAAAAAACAAAAACATTAGCAAAAAATATTGACATTTTTGGAAAAAAATTAGATACTAATGTAAGTAAAACAAAGGAAGTAATTTTAGGAGGTTTTTTTATGTCAGGAGCATTAATGGACAAAGTATGGGGATTATTTGGAATGGATCCCGCAGAGGAAGAAGAATATGTAGATGAAGAAAATGTATATGATTATGACGAGGTAGAAGAAGCAGAAGAAGTTGAGGATAGAAAACTATTTGGAAGAAGAAAAGAAAAAGTAGTAGCTATGCCACACGCAAATGCTAATGCGATTCAAATGGTAATTTCACAACCAACAACTTTTGAACAATCAGACGAAATTTGTAGTTTCTTAAAAGAAAAAAAATCAGTAATCGTTAATTTGGAATATGTAAACAAAGATGTAGCAAGAAGAATTGTAGACTTTATTAGTGGTGGCGTTTATGCATTAGATGGATACATTCAAAAAGTATCAAATTCTATCTTTTTAGTAGCTCCATCAAACTACGAAATCACAAATGAAATGGCAAGAGAAGAAATGAAAAGTAAACTTTCTGTTTCATGGCTAAAAAATAACGGAGTTAATTAGTCCGTTTTTTTAAGGAGGAAAAAATGATAACACCATTAGATATTGAAAACAAAAAATTCTCAAAACAATTAATGAATGGATATAGCGTAGAAGAAGTTGACGATTTTTTAGACGAATTAACAGCTGATTATTCTAAAAGTTATAAAGAAGCAACAGAATTAAAAGCAAAAGTGGACGAATTAGCTAAAAGTTTAGAACACTATAAAACCATTGAAGAAACTTTACAAAACACATTAGTTATGGCACAAACAACAGCAGACGATGTCAAAAAAGTAGCTAGTCAACAAGCAGAACAAATTATTAATGAAGCAAAATCCAATGCGCAAAAACAAGCAAGTGATTTAGACAATGAAATTATTGCCAAGAAAAAAGAATTAGAGGACGTA
>CANRXN010000083.1 GCA_947643945.1 uncultured Clostridium sp. | reverse complement strand
AAGAGATTTCACAAATATTAGGAATAGGAAAAAATAGAGTAACAAGAATAATTAAAAATATAAAAGGGGATAAAGGAGTGTCCCTTAATCCCCAAAGTAGGGATTTAAGGAACGTCCCCTAATCCCTGTTGGTAATTTCTTCTAAATCTAAAAGTTCTTGCCATCTTGCGTCAACTTCTTTTTGGAATGCTTCTATCATCCATTCGTTTCCTGGGTTAAACATATGCTTAAATCTTTTTTGTGGTTTTAAGAATTCTTCAATTGGTAATTTTTTAGCAGGCTTATAAGTGATTTTATATTTTCCATCAATTACTTCATATAATGGCCAGTAGCAAGTTTCAACAGCTAGCTTGTTAATTTGCATTAATTGGTCTGTTGGATAGCCCCAACCTCTAGGACATGGTGCCATGACATTTAAGAAGGCAGGTCCTTTCGTGTAAATTGCTTTTTCAGCTTTTTCGTATAAGTCTTTGAAGTTCATATAACCTAAAGTTTGTGCGACATATGGGATATGATGTCCTACCATGATTTTGGCTAAGTCTTTTCTTGCTTGCATTTTTCCTGGTATTACTTTCCCAGCAGGAGAAGTTGTTGTATCTGCAAATCTTGGAGTGGCAGATGAACGTTGAATACCTGTGTTCATGTAAGCTCCATTGTCGTAACATACATATACCATGTCATGTCCACGTTCCATGGCACCAGATAGACTTTGTAATCCTATATCATAAGTTCCACCGTCTCCACCAAAGGCAATAAATTTAGTTTCACCGTCTTTTGGTAACTTTCCTTGCTTTTTCATAGATTGGTAAGCAGCTTCTGCTCCTGCTAAAGTTGCTCCTGCACATTCAAAAGCGGTATGGATAAAAGAGTCAGTCCAAGCGGTATATGGATAAATAAAAGTTGATACTTCCATACAACCAGTAGCACCAGCAACTACGGCATGATCTTCTGGTTTTAAAGCACGCATTATGTGTCTTGCAACTGGAGGTGCTCCGGCAACCAGCACACATTCTATGTCCAGCAGTAAATCTGGAAGGTTTGTTAGCAACTACTTCTTTTAAATTATAAGCCATTATTTTGCCTCCTTTCTTAGTCCTAAATAACGATAAGGATTTTCGATTTTATTAGTTTCTACAATTTCTAATAAGTCAGTGTAAACAGATTCGATATCTTCTGCTTTGGTATCTCTACCACCTATACCGTAAACGTAGTTTACAGCTGGTACATGTTTATTTTCTACATACATAGCTGAGGTTACATCTTGGAATAAGGCTCCACCTACTGCATTTAGTGAGTCTGCCCTATCTAAAATGGCAAGAGCTTTTACATGGGATAACGCTTTTGCAATTTCTTCACCAGGGAAAGGACGGTAAACACGAACTTTTAAAAGTCCTGCTTTTACTCCTTTTTCTCTTAGATTATCAACCACAAATTTTGTAGTTCCAGCTGTTGAGTTCATACAAACGATAGCAACTTCGGCATCTTCTAGTTTGTATTCTTCAAATAAACCATAGTTTCTTCCTGTCATTTTTTCAAAGTCTTTGGCAACATCTAAAACAACTTGTTTTGCGTTTTTCATAGCGGTTGCTTGACCGGGCTTTATGTTCAAATAAATAGGCTTGTAAGTCTAAAGGTCCTACTGCAATTGGTTCTTCTTTATTTAATAAATAATGTTCTGGC
The DNA here is from genome assembly GCA_947643945.1 of uncultured Clostridium sp. Taxonomy (GTDB): domain Bacteria; phylum Bacillota; class Clostridia; order TANB77; family CAG-508; genus CAG-269. The sequence continues at coordinate 3,748 of CANRXN010000083.1, read as the reverse complement.
TTATATTCTCCTACAAATTCTTTAACTTTATCGTCTTCTACTAATTCAATATTTTCAATGGCATGAGAGGTAATAAATCCATCTTGACATACCATTAAAGGTAGTCTTACCTCCTTATTTTCTGCAATTCTATGTGCCATTAAGGTATTGTCATAAGCCTCTTGGTTATTTTCACTAAATAGCATAATCCAACCAGCGTCTCTTACTCCCATGGCATCTGAATGGTCACAGTGAATATTTAAAGGCCCTGATACGGCTCTGTTTACCAAAGATAAAACAATTGGCAAACGTAAACTAGAAGCAATGTAAATCATTTCCCACATTAAAGATAAACCATTTGCAGAAGTAGCTGTCATAGCTCTAGCTCCTGCAGCCTCTGCTCCAATACAAGCAGACATAGCACTGTGTTCACTCTCTACTGCTACGAATTCTGTATCAACAGTTCCGTTAGCAACAAAAGTGGAAAAATATTGAGGTATTTCAGTTGAAGGGGTAATAGGAAAAGCGGCTACTACGTCGGGATTGATTTGCTTCATGGCAGTTGCTGCTGCTTCATTACCACTTAATCTTTCTCTTATACTCATTTTAAATTTCGTTCCTTTCATAATTTCATTTTTTAGTTTGAAATAGAATTGTTATTTGGCTATGCGCACGAACTTTTTAATTTATGAGGCGTGCTAAGTGCACGTTGATTAAATTAAAAGCGAAGTGCAACAACGCCAAATGATAATTATCTTTCAAACTATTCTTCTTTCATTTCAATCGCACCAAAAGGGCAAACCTTAGCACAAACGCCACACCCTTTGCAATAATCATAATTAAAATCTTGTCTTAGCATTTCTTTATTAACCGGAATTGCATCTTCTGGGCAAACAGGGAAACAAAGACCACATTGTTTGCACTTATCACTTAAAAAAACAGGGCGAATACTTCTCCAATCACCAGTTTTAAATTCTCTTGCATTTCCAGCCGTATAAATATCGCCACCAGGTGTTAGTTTTTCCATTGGGGTATCATTATTAATATCGGTCATATCTTTTTAACCTCCTTTAATGCTAATTCTAATGCTTTCATGTTGCCATCAATTACTTCTGGCTTTTTAGCGAATTTATGCTTAAATGAGCCTTTCATATCTTCTAGTAAAGCTTCATCTGTCATGATGCCACTTACCTTTACAATAGCAGCAAGCATTGGTGTATTTGGGAAATATTTGCCTAATGCTTCGATTGATATCTTTCTTGCATCAATGGTATAAATATTTCCTTCAAATCCTTTTAAAGCAGTTTTTAGGTAATCTGCTGATTTAGTTGTGTTAATAACAATGGCACCTGTTTTTTTTAATCCTGCTGTTACATCAACGCATTCAAGTAAGGTATCGTCAACAACTACAACATAGTCAGGCTCATAAATGTTACTATGAATTGTAATGGGATTACTACTAATACGATTGTAAGCTGTAATTGGTGCACCCATTCTTTCAGGACCATATTCTGGGAAACCTTGAATGTATTTTCCGGTGTTGAAGGCAGCATCAGCTAATAATAAAGATGCTGTTTTGGCACCTTGACCGCCTCTACCATGCCATCTAATTTCGATTAAGTTATCCATGTTAGATAAGCCTCCTTTTTATTTAATTTATGGCTTTAGTATATGCCTAAAAATAATCCATGTCAAGTAAAAAAGGTCGAATTAGAATAAGTATTCTATTAAAAAATTCCCTACTTTACAAATCCAAAAAATTTGATATAATAAGAAAGAAATAAAAAACGAAAGGGGAAATTATTATGAAGAAAGGATTAATTATAGGACTTACCATAGGAGTTATCGTCCTAGCAGCCATCGCAGGAGGTGCTTATTTTTTCATAAACAGTTTTATGGGGAAGGCAAAAGTAGTAGAAGAATTATCACAAATTGAAGAAGTCACAAAATCAGGAGAATTTGACATAGAAAAATTAAACGAAATTACCGATCGAACCGTAGCAACAGGAAAATATGTAGCAGTAGAAAAAGCAGCCAAAAACTATGCCAAAGACTTATTTACTAAAGCAAACGAAGTGAGAAACTTATTACAAGACGAAAAATTAGGACAAATGCTAACAGCAAGCAACTACCAAGCAGATGGTCCAGAATTCACAGCATCTAAAACATACATAAATGAAGCAAAACAAAAACTACAAGACGGAAAAACCGAAATGTTAGGTCTTATTGAAGAAGGAAAAATTAATTCTTATATCGAAGCTGAGACAAAAGATGCAAGCTGTATAGAACTATACAAACAACTTTTAGCAGAAGACATCAACATGCCAGAATCCGAGAAAAAAGAATTAGAAACATCAGTAGACAAGATAGTATCAGCCTTAGATACCGAATTAGAAGTACTTGACTTTTTAACAGAAAATAAAGGAAAATGGAAAGTAGAAGGAGAACAAGTTCTATTTGACTCAAACAGTTTAGTAATTAAATACAATTCATTTTTAACAAAATTAAGAATATAATCGGCAAAAATTAGACATAATTTATAGGGAGGAACCATCATGAAAGATACCAAAATAACAGACAATATCAAATATATAGGAGCAGACGATAAAGACATTCGATTATTTGAAGCACAATATGAAGTACCAAATGGAATGGCTTACAATTCATACCTAATAAAAGACGAAAAAAATGTAGTATTAGACACCATTGACAGAAAAGTCACCAACCAATGGTTAGAAAATTTAGAAAAAGAACTAAACGGTAAAAAAGTAGATTATTTGATTGTTTCTCACTTAGAACCAGACCATGCTTATAACATAGGCTTATTAACCAAAAAATATCCAGAAATGAAAATTGTAGGGAACGCTATGACCTTCAACATATTACCTAATTTTTTTGAAATTGATGATTTAGAGGACAGAAAAATAGTAGTAAAAGAAGGTGACACCTTAAACCTTGGAAAACATATTTTACAATTTTTCATGGCACCCATGGTACATTGGCCAGAAGTCATGGTAACTTATGAACAAACCGAAAAAATATTATTTACAGCTGATGGATTTGGAAAATTTGGAACTTTAGACACAGAAGAGCCTTGGGACTGCGAAGCCCGTAGATACTATTTTGGCATTGTTGGAAAATATGGTGCACAAGTGCAAGCACTGCTAAAAAAAGCAGAAACTTTAGACATCAAAATGATTTGCCCATTGCATGGACCAATCCTAAAAGAAAACTTAGCACATTATATCCAAAAATATAATATTTGGAGTAGTTATCAGCCAGAAAATGAAGGGGTATTAATTGCTTGTGCTTCTATTTATGGAAATACTTTAGAAGTAGCTAAAAAACTAAAAGAAATATTAGAGAAAAAGGGAGTAAAAAAAGTAGTCTTAACAGATTTAGTAACAGAAGATATGGCAGAAGCAGTAGAAGATGCTTTTCGTTACGACAAAATGATAGTAGCAGCCTCTAGTTATAATGCCGGTGTTTTTGTACCAATGGAGCAATTTTTGCATAAATTAAAAGCAAGAAATTATCAAAATAGAAAAATTGGTATCGTAGAAAATGGCTCTTGGGCACCATCTGCTGCAAAAACCATGAAGGAGATATTACAAGAAATGAAAGACATTACAATAGTAGAGCCATCTATTACCATTAAATCAACATTGAAAAAAGAAAATATAGAGCAGTTAGAAAAATTAGCGGATAATATGTTAGCATCCTGTAATAAATGAAAAATGAACTTTGACAACAAAATACCCCCTAATAT
>CANRXN010000082.1 GCA_947643945.1 uncultured Clostridium sp. | reverse complement strand
TCTGCCATTATCTCATCCTCTGTTGCTACTGTTACTTTCCAAAATTTAATCTTTTTACCATTTAAATAAGTATACGCTCCCATAATAGGATTTAATCCTCTTACTAAATTTTTTATTTGCTTAGCTGTTTTGTTTTCCCAATCAATTTTTGCCATCTCTTTTGTTAGCATTGGTGCCATGGTAAAATTACCTTCTTGTTTAATTCTTGGTGCTGTTTTGTTTGCCACTTGCTCTAATGTTTTTACTAAAAGTTTTCCTCCTTTTAGAGCAAGTCTATCCCACAGTTCACCTGTTGTTTCGTCTTTTCCAATTTCTACTTCTTCTTTTAAAATAATATCTCCTGTATCCATTCCTATGTCCATATACATAGTAGTAACACCAGTTACCGTATCGCCATTTAAAACCGCCCATTGGATTGGTGCTGCCCCTCTATATTTTGGTAATAAAGAAGCATGAACATTAATACAACCAAGTTTTGGAATGGCTAGAATCTTTTTAGGAAGTAATTTTCCATACGCTACCACGCAAATGACATCTGGCTTTAAGTTTTCTATTTGCTCCCTAAATTCCTTGTTATTTCTTACTTTTTCTGGTTGATAAACTTTCAATCTTTTTTCTAAGGCGTATTCTTTTACAGCTGATGGCTGTAGCTTCATTCCTCTTCCTCTTGGTTTATCTACATTAGTTACCACAGCTAAGATGTTATGTCCTGCCTCATAAATCGCTTTTAGACTTTCTTTGGCAAAGTCTGGTGTTCCCATAAATACAATATTCATGTTTTCTCTTTCCCGATGTTTTTTGGGACGGGGTCAAAAAACATCGCTCTCATTTTTTATTTTATTTTTTCCTACAACCTCTTTTTGCATTAGTGATGTTTTTTGACCCCGTCCCAAAAAACATCATTTCTCAGGTTCTACATATTCTAATGTTCCCGGTATGATTTTGTCCATAAATACTTCCCCATTTAGGTGGTCTACTTCATGACTGATGGCTTGTGCTAATAATTCTTTTGCCTTTACTCTCATTCTTTTACCATCTCTATCGGTATACTCTGCTACTACTTCTGCTGGTCTTATTACTTTGGCAAATTGATTAGGAAAGCTTAGGCAACCTTCGTCTACCTCTTTTTCTCCTTTCGTCTTAATAATAATAGGGTTAATTAGAACAATCGGTCCGTTGTCGTCATATAAGTCAATTACAATGACTCTTTTTAAAACGCCAACTTGTACAGCAGCTAAGCCTACTCCATTATATTTGTGCATGGTTTCTATCATGTCGTCAATTAAAATTTGTATTTTTTCGTCAATCACTTCTACTTCCCTTGATTTCTTTTTTAAAATTTCGTCTCCTTCTAGTCTTAAATTTCGAATCGCCATTTTCTTTCTTCCTCTTTTCTTTCTATCTCTATATAATAAACACCCAAGTTAAAGGCAGCCTCTGTCGTACACAATGTGAAAAAAGAACCGTCCCCAATTTCACATCATGCTGTTTGGGTTGACATCGATGGTTACTCGTGTTGTTTTTAGGTTTTTGCTATATACTTCTTTTAATACTTTATTTAAGATTTGGTTTGCTTCTTTGGTCATCTTACCTTTTATTATGATGCGATAGCGATATCTGTTTTGGATTTTGTCAATGGGTGCTGGGGTTGCCCTAAATACTCTAAATTGTTCTTGGTTTAAAGTTTTTTTTAAGGTTTCTTGCATCCAATTGCTTATGCTTTGTATTTCGGTTTCGTCTTCGCTATTAAAGTTCACGACCATTATATCGCAAAATGGTGGATATTTCAACTGTTTACGCAAAGCTATTTCAGTTTCGTAAAATTTTTCATAAGTTTGTTCTTTGGCACATTGAATGGTAAAGTTTTCTGGGTTGTAGGTTTGCACTACTACTTTTCCTTCTAATTTTTCTCTTCCTGCACGTCCGTGCTACTTGGGTTAAAATTTGAAAGGTTCTTTCATTGGCTCGGTAATCGTCTATGTTTAGCGAACTATCTGCTGCTATTACCCCTACTAAGGTAACATTTGGAAAATGATGTCCTTTTACTACCATTTGCGTTCCTATCAAAATGTCTATGTTTTCGTTTTTAAATTGGTTTAAGATTTGCTCATGGGAATTTTTCTTGGTTACCGTGTCAATGTCCATACGAATGGTACTTGCTTTGGGAAACTGCTTTTGAATTTCTTGCTCTAATTTTTGGGTTCCGGTTCCAAAGTACCTAATTTTGTCGCTTTGGCATTCTGGGCAGATGGTTACTACTTTTTCTTCATAACCACAATAGTGACATTTTAATTTTTTTTCGTAACTGTGGTAGGTTAAACTGATATTACAGTTTTTGCATTTTACGGTATACCCACAGTTTCGGCACATAATAAAGGTAGAATAGCCCCTTCGGTTTAAAAATAATATGGTTTGTCTTTTTTGTTTTAAATTTTCTTCAATTGCTGCGTATAAGTCCATACTAAGCATGGAACGATTGCCATTTACTAATTCTTGTTTTAAGTCTACTACTTGTACCTTTGGTAACGAAGATTGGTTGGCTCTTTTGGTTAATGAAAGAATTTCTATTTCTGGATTTTCTTTATTTTGAGCTGGATAATAGGTTCTAATATCTGGTGTAGCACTTCCTAATACCAAGGGACAGTTATTTTGCTTAGCTATTTTTTTTGCAACTTCTTTGGCATCATATTTTGGATTAGATTCTGCTTTATAAGAGCTGTCATGCTCTTCGTCAATGATGATAATTCCTATCTCTTCTAAGGGAGCAAAAATAGCAGACCTTGCCCCGATCACGATTTTTGCTTTTTTGGCTCTAATTCTTTCCCATTCGTCATGCCTTTCTCCAATGGATAACTTGCTATGTAACACCGCTATTTCTTCTTTTCCAAATCTTGCAATAAATCGGTTTAACATTTGGGGAGTTAAAGATATTTCTGGTACCAGTAAGATGGCTGTTTTTTTGCTTTTTAATGCTTGTTCGATTAATTGTAAATAAACTTCGGTTTTTCCGGGAGCCGGTTACCCCATATAGTAAAAAGGCTTGGTATTTGCTGTTTTCCATTTTGTTTACAATGGCATGATAGGCTTTTTCCTGCTCTTCTGTTAAGGTTAGTTTTTTTGTCTTTTCTTGTTTTTTGATTTCTTCTTCGTTTTTTTGGTTTAAGGGATTCCTTTGAATTTTTTGTTCTATTATTTCCAAATATCCGGTTTTTTATTAAGGTATTTACAATGGCTCGTGAACTGTCGGTAAACATTTCTATTTCTGGTATAGTTGCTCCTTCATTGTCTTTTACAAAGCCTATTATCTTTTTTTGTTTTTCGCTTTTTATTTTTCCAGTTTCTATTTCAAATTCAATTTCTTCTAGGTCTTTTCCTAGGTAGACGGTGTTGATTGTTTTTTCTTGGATTCTGTTTTTCTTGTTTTTGGTTCTGGTTCCTGGTGTTAGCATTAATTTGATGCAGTCTGCTACATTACAAAAGTATCGGTTTGCCATCCATTTGGCAAGTTCTATTTGCTCGTCTTTTAGTTGTTCTTCTAGCTTTTCTATTGTTTTGATTTTATTAGGATAGTCGGTTTTTTCTTTTAGTTTTACCACAAAGGCTTCTTCTAGTTTTTCTCCTTTTCCAAAGGGTACTAGGACTTTGCTTCCAACTAAAATAAGCCCCTCTAGCTTGCTTGGGACATGATAGTCAAATGTTTTGTTTAGTTTTTTGGCAGTTCTGTTTATGATTACTTCTGCTATCATTTTTTCTTCCTTCTTCCTTTGCTTTTTAGTATATCAAATTTTTTTTGTTTTCACAAGAAGAATTTTTAATAGCAACAAAAAAGATGTTTTTGACATAGCTTATCTGTAGTTTACTACGCTCTTAACAGCTAAGTTTCTCCCAAAAACACCGTTTTTGTTTTTTATTCAAATAAAGCCTCCAAAGCTTTTTTATAAATAGCCTTTACTGTTTCATAACCATTATCAACATTTTGAGCAAAGATAGGCGCACATACACCTGAGTTTATTTCTAAAACAAATAACCCGGTTATTGGTTGTACGAACAATGTCTATGGTTGCAAAGTTCATATTTAAGGCTTTTCCTGCTCTAATGGCTAGTTTTTCTATCTTTTCGTATAATTCTCCTTTTGCTAAGACTTTGGGAATAGAACCACCACTTAAATTATGCTTCCAAGAAATTTCAACTTTTTCGCCTTTTTCTGGTACAGCTTCTAAGTCTAATAGTGCTAAGTTATCTCTTACTACTTTTTTGTTTGGTAAGTTTAGTTCTTGTATTAGTTCTTCTAAACTTGTTTTACCATCTCCTATGACAGATGGTTTGGTTTTTCCGTAAATTAGTTCTACTTTGCCATTTAGGTAAAAGGTTCTATATTCGGTTTCAATGTCATAATAAGGGCAAATGCTAATGGTTCCATGTTTTTGAAATAGTTTTTCTATGGTAACTTCTAGTTCTTTTTTGGTATGGCAAAGGGCTACTTCTTTTCCTTCGTAGCCGTCATTTGGTTTTACTACCACTTTATGATTTTCTTTTTCAAATGCTTTGTGGGCAATCTCCCAAACTCCTTGGTCTTCTTGTACATAACGACTTCTAGTTCCTGGATTAAATATCATGGTATGTTCAATTACTGGTACTTCTTGTGATTTTAAGACTTCATAGGTAGCATATTTATCATTGGCTATTTCGCCGCTTGCTTGTGGGTTATTGTCAAAGTGATTTCTGGTAATATGTCTTACTTTTCCGTCTTTTTCTAGTTGCAATATCCAGTCATAGGATAGCATTTCTAGTTTGATACCCATTTCTTGGCATAATTCTTTTAGCAAACCATCCAAAAATCTTTCCTTGTTTTCTTCCATATTGCTTGTTTTCCTTCTTCCTTTTTATTTTTCTTGATTAGCTTCAATAATGGTTTGAATAATCTGTACGGTTTTTTCTAAATCGTCATTTTTTAGCACATAATCATAAGAACCTATTTTAGATTCTTCATAATCAAATCGGTTTAGCCTAAGCATTACTTCTTGTGGACTAGGCTTGTCTACTCTAGCTTCTAGTCTTCTTTTTAGTTCTTCCTTTGGTACTCTTAAAAATATGGTTACAATTTTGGTATCTTCTTTTAATAATTCTTTTAAATGCTCGGTTCCATTGACATCAATGTCTTTTACGATTATTTTTCCACCTTTAATTTTGTCGTTTAGCAATTTTCTTGAAGTACCATAATATTGATTGTGATGGATGTCATATTCGTAAAATTCTTGGTTTTCTATCATTTTTTCAAATTCTTCTTTGCTTACAAAGTTGTAGGTTTGTCCTTCTATGTCTCCTTCACGCATAGGACGTGAAGTAAAAGATGGAAGTGATATGACATTTTCCATCTTTTGTATTAATTCTTTTTTTATCGTATCTTTTCCTGCTCCTGCTACTCCTGATAATATAACTAACATACAATCGTTACCTTCCCTTCTGCTATTTC
>CANRXN010000081.1 GCA_947643945.1 uncultured Clostridium sp. | reverse complement strand
ATAAGAGAAGAAAAAAGAAAAGAATTAGATTTAAGGGTAAACACGAAAGCAGATACGAGAGAAAAACATATTTTAGTTTGCCAAGGTACAGGTTGTACATCTTCTAAATCACCAGAAATATAAGATACCTTTAAAAGACTGATAAAAGAACAAAAAATAGAAAATGTTAGGGTAATTAAAACAGGATGTTTTGGACTATGTGCAAAAGGTCCTATTGTAATTATTAGACCAGAAGATACTTTTTATGCCAATGTAAAACCAGAAGATTGTGAAGAGATTATAAAAATGCATATTGTAGAAGGCAATAAAGTAGAAAGGTTATTAGCCAAAGACATTGATGGCAGTAAAGTAGATAGCTTAGACGATCTAAATTTCTATAAAAAACAAAAAAGAATTGCCCTTAAAAATTGCGGGGTCATTAATCCAGAAGATATTGAAGAATACATAGCTTTTGATGGCTACCTAGCTTTAGAAAAAGTACTAACTAGCATGTCACAAGACGACGTGATTGAAGAAATTATAAAATCTGGTATTCGCGGAAGAGGTGGTGCAGGATTCCCAACGGGAAAGAAATGGGAATTAACCAAGCAGGCAGAAGGAAAACAAAAATACGTTGTATGTAATGCAGATGAAGGAGATCCACGGTGCTTTTATGGATAGAAGTATTTTAGAAGGAGATCCTCATTCTGTATTAGAAGCAATGGCAATTGCTGGCTTTTGTATTGGTGCTAACAAAGGTTATATCTATGTAAGAGCAGAATATCCAATTGCTGTAAAACGTCTGCAAATTGCTATTAACCAAGCAAGAGAATATGGAGTGTTACGGAAAGAATATTTTTGCTACTGATTTTAGTTTCGATATTGAAATTCGATTAGGAGCTGGTGCTTTTGTTTGTGGAGAAGAAACGGCACTTTTAGAATCCATTGAAGGAAAACGTGGGCAACCTCGTGTAAAACCTCCATATCCTGCTAATTCTGGACTATGGGGTAAACCAACCTTAATTAACAATGTAGAGACCTATGCCAATATTGCCCAAATTATTTTGAAAGGAAGCGACTGGTATTCCTCTATTGGAACTGAAAATTCAAAAGGAACTAAAGTATTTGCTTTAGGTGGTAATGTCAATAACATTGGATTAGTGGAAGTACCGATGGGAACTACTTTAAGAGAGATTGTTTATGATATTGGTGGTGGCATTCCAAATGGTAGAGATTTTAAAGCAGCCCAAACAGGAGGTCCTTCTGGTGGTTGTATACCAAAAGAACACTTAGATACTCCAATTGATTATGAGTCATTATAGGAGTTTGGCTCTATGATGGTGTATGGTGGTCTTATTGTAATGGACTATACTTAATGTATGGTATCTGTTGCTAAGTTCTACCTAGAATTTACGGTAAGTGAAAGTTGCGGAAAATGTACTCCTTGCCGTATTGGAACCAAAAGAATGCATGAAATTTTACAAAAATTGTGTGATGGAAAAGGATGCGAGTTAGATATTTATAAATTAGAAAAGTTGGCAGAAAATATTCAAAAATCAAGTATTTGTGGATTAGGGCAAAGCGCACCAAATCCAGTTATTAGTACATTAAAGTATTTTAGAGAAGAATTTAAAGAGCATGCAATTGATAAAAATTGTAGAGCATTAGAGTGCAAAGCAATGTCTAAGATTACGATTCAGGAAGATAAGTGCAAGGGATGCGGCTTATGCCAAAAATCTTGTCCAGTTTCTGCAATCGAAGGCGAAGCAAGGGAAAAACGTGTGATTAATCAAGATAAGTGTATTAAGTGTGGTACTTGTTTGGCTAGTTGCCCATTTCATGCTATTGGCTAATTTAAAAAATAATAGCTATTTTGCGTCGTTAGATTTTATTAAAAACTAGGAGGAAATTTATGAAAGAAGATTTAGTAACCCTAACCATAGATGGTCAAGAAGTAAAAGCCAAAAAAGGAACCACCATTTTGCAAGCAGCAAAAAAAGCAGGGATTGATATCCCAACCCTATGCTTCTTAAAAGACATCAACGAAGTAGGAGACTGTCGTATGTGTATCGTAGAAGTAGAAGGAAGAAGAGGCTTTGCAACATCTTGTATTCAAAAAGTAGAAGAAGGAATGGTAGTACATACTAACACACCAAATGTCATGGAAGCAAGGCATGTAATCTTAGATTTAATCATATCTAACCATGCCAAAGATTGCTTAACTTGCACTCGCTCTGGTAATTGTGAATTACAAGCTTTAGCTACCAAATTTAACATCACAAAAGTAGAATTTGAAGGGGAAAGAGCCGAGCATAAAATAGACGACTTATCACCATCTATTGTAAGAGATTTTAATAAATGTATTTTATGTAGAAGATGTGTAGCTGCTTGTAAAAATGTACAAAAAATAGGTGCTATTGACTGTATTAATAGAGGTTTTGAATCTTGCATTTCAACCGTAGGAGACCGCAGTTTAAATGATGTTAACTGTACCAATTGCGGTCAATGTATTGAGGCTTGCCCAACTGGTGCTTTACATGAAAAAGAAACTATTGACGAGGTATGGGTAAAACTAAAAGACCCTGACACCTATGTAATTGCACAAACAGCACCAGCAGTAAGAGTGGCTATTCGGTGAAGAATTTGACATGCCAATTGGAAGCAATGTAACAAGTAAAATGGTAACATCTTTAAAAAGATTAGGATTTGATAAAGTGTTTGATACTAACACTGGTGCTGATTTCACTATTATGGAAGAAGCAAACGAATTTATAGAAAGATTTACCAATAACGAACATCTACCAATGATTACCTCTTGTAGTCCAGGTTGGGTAAAATACATCGAAATGAATTATCCAGAATTATTACCACACTTATCCACCTGTAAATCACCACACCAAATGTTAGGTAGCCTTTTGAAAACCTATTATGCTAAAAAAGAAGGAATTGACCCTAAAAAAATCTATGTAGTATCAGTAATGCCATGCATCGCAAAAAAATTTGAAAGACAAAGAACGGAAATGAAAAATGAAGGTTTATATGATGTAGATAATGTAATTACTACCCGTGAGTTATCTAGAATGATTAAACAAGCAAATATCGAATTTAATAAATTAGAGGATAGCCAATTTGATAATCCAATGGGAGAAGCAACAGGTGCTGCTGCCATCTTTGGAACCACAGGAGGTGTTATGGAAGCAGCCTTGCGTACTGCACAAGACACCTTAACCGGAGAAGATTTAGAAAAGATTGACTTTGAAGAAGTTCGTGGGGGAGATGGTATCAAAAAAGCAACGATAGATATCGCCGGAAAAGAAATAAAAGTAGTTGCAGCAAGCGGTTTAGCAAATGCCCAAGAAATTTTAGAAGAAATAAAAGCTGGAAAAGCAGATTATCAATTTGTAGAAATTATGGCATGCCCAGGTGGTTGTGTTATGGGTGGTGGTCAACCAATCAAAAATTCAAAAACCCGTGCCGAAGTAGATATAAGAAAATTAAGAGCAAATGCCTTGTATTCCATTGACGAAAAAAGCACGATTCGAAAATCACATGAAAATCCTGTTATTAAAAAGATTTACAAAGAATTTTTAGAAAAGCCAGGAAGTTACCGTGCAGAAAAGCTTTTACATACGCATTATCAAAAAAGAGAAAAATATAACATATAACAAACGTCCCCCTAATCCCCACTGGTTCCGGGTTTAAATGGGGACATTTCAAATTGATGTCCCCATTTAAACCCGGAACCAGTGGGGATTAGGGGGGACGTTAAAAATTTTATGAAAACACTTGCATATTTTATAAAAATATAGTATAGTTTTATAAGAGGTGCAAAAAAATGACAAAAATAGCAAAAAATAGACAAAAAGTAAAGAGTAAAAACCAAGAAGTAGCATTCGCTATTATTTTTGCATTTGATTTGAAAGAAAGAAATAAAATACATTTGATAAGATATTAATTTTTGTTTTGAAATTAATATCTCTTTTTTTATGTTCTTTTGCACCAAAATAAAAACCAAATTTAGAAGGGGGAACTTTAAAATGGAGCAAGAAAAATTACTACTAGATGTAAACGAAAAACCAAAGATAGCCAAATGGATTATCTTAGCAATTCAACATGTATTTGCCATGTTTGGAGCAACTATCTTAGTACCAATCTTAGTAAATAGCACGGCAGGGCAAGAAGTATTGACTATCCCTGTAGCCTTAGTTACATCAGGAATTGGAACACTAATTTACATTTTATGCACAAAAGGAAAATCACCAGTATACCTAGGAAGCTCATTTGCCTTTATTGCACCACTAGCAGCAGCCTTTTTAAAAGGAGGAACAGCAGGTGCTATGACAGGCGTTATGGCAGTAGGACTAATTTATGTGATTTTTGCTATTATTATTAAATTAGTAGGAAAAAACTGGCTAGACAAATTATTACCACCAGTTGTGATTGGACCAATGATTATGATTATTGGTTTAGGGTTAGCACCAAATGCCATTTCTCAAATAGGACTAGGAACAGGAACTGAAGTTAACTGGAGAGGTGTAGCAGTTGCACTAATTACTTTTTTAACAACTGCCATTGTTATGGTTAGAGGAAAAGGATTTATCAAAATCATACCATTTTTAATTGGTATTTTAGTAGGATATATTTCTGCTATTTGTTTTGGTTTAGTTGATTTTGGACCAGTAATAGAGGCATCTTTCTTTAGTATGCCAAGCTTTATGATACCATTTGCAAATTACACACCAAATTTCACAGCACTTCTTACCATTGCACCAATTGCCTTAGTTACCATGTGTGAACATATTGGTGACCATACGGCTTTGGGTACTATTATTGGAAAAGATTTATTAAAAGAACCAGGACTAGATAGAACCTTATTAGGAGATGGTATTGCCACTTTTATTGCCGGAATTTTTGGAGGACCTGCTAATACCACTTATGGAGAAAATACCTCTGTTGTAGGAATGACAAAGATAGCTTCTGTTTGGGTTATCGGCTTAGCTGCTATTTTTGCTATCTGTTTAGGATTTTTAGGAAAATTTACGGCGATTATATCTACCATACCAAATCCAGTATTAGGAGGCGTTTCGCTATTACTATATGGATTTATTGCCGTAAATGGATTAAAAGTACTAATTCAAAATCAAGTTAACTTTGGAAAATCAAAAAATGTAGTAGTCGCTTCTACCATGTTGGTTTTAGGACTAGGAGGAGCAACCATCTCTATTGTTTCTGGTGATTTATCAATTACCATATCAGGGATGAGTTTAGCAGCTATCATTGGAATTTTATTAAATCTATGTATGCCAGCTGAAAAAGAAGAAATCACAAAAGATGCCACTGTAAATCCAGACCCAGAACCAATGGAAGAAAACAAAGAAGAAACCGATACTAAACCGCAAGTTGTAAAAGAAGCAAAAGAAGAAACACAGGTACAAAAAATTGAAATAAAGGAAGGAAGTAGTAACATGGATGCAATTATTTTAAGCAATCCCTTAATTAAACATAAATTATCCATCATTCGAAACAAAAACACAGGAACCAAAGAATTTAGAGAAATCATTGGAGAAATAGCTACCTTTTTATGTTA
>CANRXN010000080.1 GCA_947643945.1 uncultured Clostridium sp. | reverse complement strand
CGGTTCTTATTTCACATTGCATAATGTGAAATAAGAACCGTCCCCAATTGCACATCAAAAAAAGGACCTTTAAGGCTTTTTCCTTAATTGTCCTTTTTTGATTTTATTTAGTTAATACTTTCTTTTTGATTAAGACTACTCCTGCTCCTAGAATTAATAGTGCTGATGTTCCCATTAGTATTGGTATGATGTAGTTTAGGTTTTCACCAGTTGCTGGTGTTACAATTGTTGTTTCTGCCATGCTGTCATCTGCTTCTTGATGTCCTTTTCCTGGTACATAGTTTCCTGGTGTTGTTTCTGGGATTGCTCCTCCTGGTCTTGCTAGTTCTAGTACTTCTGTTTCGTTGTCTAGTGATATTTCGTCTGTTGTTGTTAGTATTTTAGAAACGTTTAGGTCTACGGTTGCTGATTCTCCTGCTTTTAATGCTGTATCCTTTAATTTTTCCGTTTCAAGTATTAGTTTATCTGCTATGGTTAATTTTTCGTCTTGTAATACGTTACTTGCTATTGAGTCTTGTATTTCTTCTATCTTTTTAATTGTCCAACCTTCGTTTTTGTTTTTATCAATTGCCCAGTTTTTGTCTAGGTAGTCTATGATTTTACTTGGTATGATTGTGATTTCTTCTCCTGTTTGAATACCATATAAGTAGTATTGGTCTGATAGGTAATCTTTTTCACTTTCGTTTGTTGCTTTGATTTCATATCCTACTTCTAGTATCGTTCCTTGGATTAGTTCGTTGTCTAGTTCTAGTCTTACAAATCCGTTGGTTGGATTTCCTTTGTTTGGTCCCATGTAAGTGATGTTTTTGTTGTCTCCTATTATTTTTCCTTTTTCGTCAATTTCTATGTTGGCAATTACTTGACCATTAGCTAAGGTTGCTTTTAGTGTTTTTACTCGTTTCGTTAAGGCTAATTGTTGTCTTGCTCTTTCTACGATACCAAAGTCTATATGTTTTACGTTGTAGCCTATTGGTATAAATTCGTCTCCGTCGTATTCGGTTTCGATTGATGTGATTCCGTATTGGTCGTTTCCGTTGTCGTCTTTTTCTACACCAAGTCCCATAATAGGTGTGGTAGAGTTCATTGTTGTTTTTGTTAATGTATTCTTTGTATTGTGCTTAACTGTTTTCATTTCTTGGTCAATGCCTATTCTTTCGTCATAATTGTCTAATGCGTCTGTGTATCTAGGGTCTTCTTCTTTATACCAGTTTTTGTCTTGGTTTCTATCTTTATTATACACGGTTCCTTTGTATTTTTGTACAGTATAAGTTTGGTCTCCCCATGTGTAAGTTAAAGTGTAATTTCCTGGTATGTAGTCTTCTATTTTAAAGTCTCCGTTTTTGTTTGTTGTTACTTCATATGTTTTTCCTGTTCCTTCTTCTTTTAGAATAACCTTTACTCCTACAATTCCTTTTTCTTCGTTATCATCATATTTTCCATTTCCTTGACGGGTTTCTCCTGTTTGGATTATTGGATTTGTTCCTTTGTCGTCTAAGAATACTTTTCCTTCTAAGGTTCTTGGTGCATTGGTTAATTGTAGTTTTATGCCTCGGCTTGCACTGGTGTCTCCTTCATAGGTTTTGGTGTTTCCTGGTGTAGCATTTGCTGGGTTAGATACTTTGTCAATTCCGGCATAAGCTTTTCCGTCTTTAAAGATTGAGTAAGAACCAATTTCTGCTACGTTGTCTAAGTTTTCTCCACCATTTAGTATTTTCATAATTGCTTGTTTATTTAAAGAGAATGTTACATAGATACTTTCTGCAGAATTTCCTTCTTTGGTTATTTTTTTGTTTACTGGAATGCCTACTTTGTTATATTTAGTTCCACTAACTAGAGTTGGTGTACCAACGTATTCTGTTTTAATATCTTCTATCGTTCCTCTATCATTTAGTTTGGTTCCATAACCTTCTATTGTGTAATTCTGATCAAAGTAGTCTACAATGCTGTTTACTTGTGTTATTAAGCTAGAAGATTGATTTGTCATTTTTAATTCATAGGTCATGTAGGCTTTTAGCTCTTTGCTCTTGTCTTCGCTTTCATAGTCTATATCTGATTTGTAAATAGCTCTTGTGTATGGTGTGTTTCCGCCTTCGATTCCAAATTGAACCCCTACATTAAAGCCTCCTTGATAACTTCCTGAGTTTTTGTCTTTGTTTCTATAGTCATAAGTATGTCCATAGCCATTAATTTCTAGTCTTATGTTATGAAGTCCTTTTTGTAACATGATTTGTGGTTGGTCTCTTTCATATAGTCCTAAGTTTACGTATCTTATTTCGTTTTGTCCCTCTGCTACTTTAAGGGTATATCCTGCTTTAGTTGTATTGGCTGTTATTTTGTATTGCCCAATGCTATTTTGGTTAATATATCCGTCACCTTTCGTGTATTTTCCTTGGCTACTTAGAGTTGCTGTGCTTTCTTGTTCGTTGATGTCATAGCTTAAATTATGTTTTCTGTTTCCGTTGGCATCTCTTGTGTAACCGGTTTCTCTTGTTTCTCCTTCTATTACACTAAAGTCTTGGTTCCAACTGTCTCTGTTTGGCTCTACTGATTTTGAACCAGGATTTTTGTTGATTTGTGGTATTACGTTTTGGTAGGTTAGTCCATCATATTCAAATTCAACGTAATAGTCTTTTAGTTTCGAAATTAATACATCTTCAAATAGGTATTCACCATTTCCGTTGTTTTCTTTGTATCTTCCTAATTTTGATGTTTTAGTTTCTTTTATGGTTTGTCCGTTTTTTATCTTTTAGTCTTACTGTGATTCCATTGAATAATCTGTCATTTATATCATCGTTTGTTTCTTTGTATATTCCGTTTCTTGTACTTGTTTTTGAATCTTCTTCGTCTAGCCATACATAACCTGATAGTTTTATATATACTTGTTTATTGATGACTGTTTTTTCGTTATTTCCTCCATTGACTTTTACCTTAATTCCTTTTGATGAATCTACCACATAACCATAATGTGGGTTTTCTGTTTCGTATAATTCGTAGTTTCCAATTTTTAGCCCTTTAATTGTTATTTTTCCTTCTTCATTTGTAATATATTCTTTGGCTTGTTTTTTATCTTTTGTATAAGTTGCTTTTGAATCTTTTGAGTCTTTTAATACATATTCTCCGGTGTCTTTATTTTTTAGAATAAATTTAACTTTGTCTAATGCTTTATTGGCAGCTCCTGTCTTTTTGATTGTTAAGTCTCCAATTCCTTCTCCTTCTTTTGCTCCAAATATAATTTGGTTTTGTCCCCCTTGTCCATATAAGAAAATGAATCTTCCTGTGTATGATTTATTTACAGATTCTTTTTTAGCTTCTTTTCTTTTAGTAGCAGAGCTACTATTTGTACCAATGCTTACATTAAAACCTTTATTTAGACCAAGTTTATCCATCATGGTTGCCTTTCCTTCGCTTACTATACCTTGTAATTCCACCTTCCATGAATTAGCAAGTACTCTTTGTTCATTTGCTTCTATGGATTTTATAGAACAATATGCCAATTTCTTGAATAATTTAACTACTGTAGCATCAGTTGTTTCTATATTATTTCCTTTGCTTTTATATGAAATTACTTTTCCTTCTGGCGTAATATCAATAATGTTATATACTCTAAAATAGCTAGCACCGCCTGCTGATGTTCTACTGTCAATACAATATTCACCTACCTTTTGATATGGTGCTTTTTTGTCATCTCCATGTGCATCTGCTGCTTCTATTCTCTTTCCTAAAAGGCTTCTAGCATCAAATGTAAAATAGTCGTCATTTTTTCCTTTCGTTGCTGCTTCTGCTGCACTTGCTAGTTCTTTGTCATTCTCAGCATTTTTTAAACTTGCATTTACAATTGTTATCATACTGATTAGAGTGATTAAAATGATAAGTAATATTTTGTTTATTTTTTTTGTTCTTTTATTCATTTTCATCCCTCCTTTTTTTCATAGTTACAATCATTACTATTGTTAAAGCTACTATTACAATAAATACGATTACTGTAATTGCAATTCCTAATCCTGTTCTTATTGATATAATTAATTCTGCTGTACTAATATCGTCTTCGTTACTATTATTGTTTCCTGGTGTGGAATCAATATCTTCTATTGAAAATTCATTGCTTGCTTTTGCAATTTCTGCTGTATTAATAGCTGTTCCAACATTATCTTGTGTCATTGTTTTTACTAGTGTTACTGTTACTGTTTTCGTTTCTCCTGGATAAATAATTTCATTTGCCAAACTGATATTATGTAAGTCTTTGTCGTTTGTTACATACCATTCTTTGTTTAGCTCTGAATTAAATTTGAAATCATTTGGCATATGGTCTACAATTTCGCTTGCATATCCTGCAATTTCACCTTCATTGGTAATGTCTATTTTGTACTCTACTAAAACAGTTGCATTGTTTACTTGCTTTGCATCAATTTCTAATTTTGCTAACTGTTCTTTGTTATATTCTATTGTTCTTGTTCCTCCAGTACTTTGTACTATAACTTTATTTAAATATTTGTCTAGTCTTAAATCAAATATTGTATTTTTTATTAGCCCTACATCGATGTTTGTAACATTATTATTATTTATTTCAATTTCGTCTGTTACCGCTACTTGTTGACCATTTATTTCTTTTGCAATGGCATCTGAGTTTTCAGCATCGCTAACTCCTTCTTTTTTGTACTCTGTTAAAGAGTAAAATTTACTATCATATTCAGTAATTATGATATATTTTCCATTTGGTAGTTTGGTAAATTCGTATTTTCCTTCCTCATTTGTTCTTGTTTCGTTTACTATTTTACTTGTCTTTATGTCCATTACTTTGACAACTACGTTAGAAAATGTATCTTCTTGTACTTCTTTTTTACCATTTTTGTTTTCATCTAACCATACAATTCCTTCAATTTTATTTTGTGTTACATTGTCTGTTATATTAGCTAGTCTATATGTTACTTCATTTGATTTTAAGTATTGGTTATGAGCATTTACTTCTACAACATTTGTTATTTCACTCGTTTCCGCTTGTGCTTCATCTATTGTTGTTTCTATTATTAATTGAATTTCTGCATTTGCTCGTAATTCTATTTCTTCTATATCGATTTCGTTGTTCTCGATTTCTTCTATTGGTGTTTCTTGTCCTTCTACTACGATATATGCTTTTTGTATAATCGCTGCTTGTGGTACATAGTCCATAATTTGAATTTTTTGCTCTTTGTTACTTGCATTTTTAATTGTTGCTATATATGTTAAGTTGTCTCCTGTTTGTACTTCTTTCTTTTCTATACTTCCTGTTTGATCAATTGTTATTTCTGCTTTTTCTTGTGTTGCATTTTTATTTATTTCATTTGATACATAAGTATCTTTATCTATTATTGATTTAATAAATAGGTCTATTGGCTTTTTCTCTTCTTTAAAGTCGTTTACCTCTAATGATAATATAATATCTAACTTATCAACTTGCTCAATTTATATAATATTAAATTTACCTGTATTGTTATCAATTAAAAAATAAGTAAATTCTTCACTTGTTTCTAAGTATTCTTCATTAAAAACTGTTTCTTCTGGTATTGGTAATTCTATTATAATATCTTTTAATTCTTTTTGGCTTATATTTTTTGCTGTTAATGTAATTGGCAATGTAGAGTTTG
>CANRXN010000079.1 GCA_947643945.1 uncultured Clostridium sp. | reverse complement strand
ATGATTTAAAAAAGTACACACCAGATAATACGGTAAGACTACTTAACAAGGTAGCAATGAATGAAAAGATAGAACAAAGTGCTACTAGTAATGGCTTTGAGAATACTATTTCTAATACAATCAATGAATTAGAGACTACATATGGAGCAGAATCTTTAACAAAATTAGCAGCCAGTCTATCAAAAGTTTTTATAGATAGTGATAATGATACAGAGCAAAATAATGCTGTAAAAGAATTTAATAAAATTAGTAAAAAGATAAGTGCAAATAGTTTTAACGAGATAAACAAAGATAGCCTAATTCGAAAAGATGTCTACACTTATTACGAATATGTACAATTTAAAAGAGCAAGATTTGACTGTGAAAAGGCAGAGTATGACAAGCAATCAGGAAGAATTATCAATATGGAATTTAAATTTACCGGAAAATTTGAATAAAGAAACAGGAGTAAAAAGATGGAAAATGCATCAAAAGCATTGCTAATGGCAGCAGGTGTATTAATAGGACTTTTAGTAATATCGTTAGCAGTATATTTATTTACAAGTTTTGCTAGTACTTCAGCAGATGTACATAAACAAAACGAACAACAACAGATTGAACAATTTAATAGTCAATTTACTTCTTATGTGGGAAAAGAAGGGATTACCATTTATGATGTAGTAACAGTTGCTAATTTAGCAACTGAAAATAATCGATATTATGGATATTATAAAAGAACTGCTGCCCAAAATCCTGATAATGCGACAGATAGTTACATTTCAGTAAAATTAGAAAATAGTACAATTGAAAAAGGAAAAGAAATAAAAACAAATGATAATGAGTTAATCAAGAATGAGTTAGAAAAGATAAACAGAAGTGAGTTACCACAATATAATTGTCAAGTATACATTAGTTCTATAACAGGAAGAGTATGTTTAGTAGAATTTAAGAATAAACAACTTTAAGAAAATCTAAAAACAACTTTAAGAAAATCTAAAAAAGTAATTGAAATTTTTAAAATAAAACGATATAATAAAAAGGAAGAAAAATGAAAAAACTAGCAATATTTTTCTTACTACTAGTTATAATAGTAGTTGGAATTTCGTATCTTTCTATAAATTACAAAGCAAATTACAATCAGGCAAGAAGAGAAAATAAGCAATTTGAAAGCTACAAAGATCAAGAAATATACGGAGCAGAATTAACTACCATTATCAATAAAGCAGTAGATAACAATGAAAATAACAATGTTCCAAAAGATAACAAAGGAAAATACACTAACAATGAAAATAATTCCATACAAATAGAAATAAAAATGTTAGATAATGACAAAACCTATTCGATGGAAACACTATATAATGGTGGAATGGACAAGTTTGTACAATATTATAATCAAATAAAATTTAAATGTACCAAACTAGAATACCATTTAGCCACCAACAAAGTAAAATATTTGTTATTTGAACAAATAACGCAGTAAAAAACAAGTTATTAATTTTAGCTAATATAAAGAAGTTAGCGACTAATATAAAAACAAAAGTAAAAATTTAAGGAGGAAACAATTATGGAAAACGCATCAAAAGCTTTAATTATTGCAGGAGCTATTCTTTTATCAATTTTAATTATATCATTAGGAATACTTATCTTTTCACAGGCACAAGACACAATAAACTCAGTTAATATGAGTGAACAAGAAATTATGGCATTTAATAATAAATTTACGCCATATCAAGGGGAAAATGTTAGAGGAAGTCAAGTAAATGCTTTAATACAAGCAGTAGTATCTAATAACCAAAGTGCAAACGAAAATGGTGAAGACAAAACAAAAGGAATAACGATAACAGGTGCAGATGTAGATGTAAAACCAGGGAAACAAGCTGGTTCAGTTAAAAAGGTAGCTACTGGAAGTTTTTATAAGGTTGAATTTCAATATAAAAATTCGTTAGTAAACCAAATAACTATAACCCAAAAATAAATAATAGAAAGGTCGTGAAGTAATGGAAAATGCAACCGAAGCCTTAAAAATGGCAGCAGCCGTATTAGTATTTGTTTTAGCACTATCCATTACTATCAGTGCTTTTGGAGAAGCAAGACAATCAGCTCAAATTGTATTAGAATATAAAGATAGAGACTATGACAATGACACCTATCTTAACTATAATGTAAAAACAACCAAAAGAATTGTAGGAGCAGAAACAATTATACCATCCATCTATAAAGCTTACAAAGAAAACTACAAAATTGTATTTAAACAAGCAAACGGGACAGGAATGGAATTATATAAAAAAGCTAAAACAACGGCAAATTCAACAGATCCCATTTCAATTTGTTCCATAGACTTACAAAAAGATGTATTAGGAAGTGATGAAGAAAAAGAAAACTTTATCAAAGCCTTATTATATGGTTCAAAAAATACGCAAATTATAGAGGATTTTGCAAAAAGAGGAATTATCTTGCAAAAAGAAAGTTTTTATGATAAAATAAAAGAGAAGACTTTTGAGGAAAGTTTGGGAGTTTATTATCAAGAAGAATTAGAAGGACAATCCAATGCACCAGATGCCAAATTAACCCAAAAAAGAGTAATAACTTACACAGCACAATCATAATTTTAGTTGAAAATAAGCCATATTTTAAATATGGACAAGGAGGAAAAAATGAGTGATACATTAATAACAGTAGTTGCAATCGCATTAGCAGCAATTCTAATGTTTGTATTTCCACTAATGACAATGTCTGACAGAACCGATGATGTTTCTCAATTAACAATAGAAACAGCCACAACAGAATTTGTGGACGATGTCAGAACAACTGGTAAACTAACGATGGACAAATATAGTAAATTTGTAGAAAATATTTCTTCAACAGGAAATAGTTATGACGTAGAAATGGAATTACAAGTATTAGATGAAAATCCAGGAAAGAAAACAACACAAGCAGAGTCAACAAAAATAGGAGAAAATGTCTACTATTCTATGTATACATCACAAATTTTGGATACCTTAGATGGAAGTAAAATATTAGCCCTAAAAGAAGGAGACATATTTTCAGCAAATGTAAAAAATACGAATACAACATTGTCACAACAATTAAAGAATTTTCTATATAAAGTAACAGGAAATGATACATATACCATAGCTGCAGAACATGCTGGTATTGTTACAGCAAATGGAACAGGAAAATAAATAAAAATGACAGCTTGTAATAATTTATTACAAGCTTATTTTATACGAAGGAAAGAGAAAACTATGAAATTACAAAACATGGCTGTCATATTCATTATTATCATATTACCAATTTCATTGCTTTTAAGTTCATACACACGGAAGTCAAATAGAAACCTTAAGCTTACAAAACTCTTATGACTCCAAATTAAATAATGCTACTTATGATGCCTTAAAAGCTTTTCAATTAAATACCATAAACAGTGACACGTCTGATTTATCTAATTCTAAATTGCGTGATATTGAAGCATCTGCCAACACATTTTTTAACTCGATTGCTAGTAACTTTAACATGGCAGGATACAACCGTGATATTTTATCAGATTATGTGCCAGCTCTTGTATATACCATGTATGATGGCTATTATATCTATTCACCCTATACCAATACATTAGACACAACAAACGATAATGAAATACCAACAACTGGCGAAGATGGTATGCCAGGAGACCCAATAACAGGAAGCGATAAAGACGTAGCAGGAAAACTTGAAGAAGATTCAACCTATCATGATGGCGAAAAGCTTTCTGGTTTAAAACCATATATTTATTATAGTTGTAGATATAAAATGGGAGAGAATGATTTTACAATTACCTATTCATTAGACAATTACATTACCATTCAGGGAATCATTAACGATAAATGGGTCAACGATAGTGGCTATTTGTTAGATAATATTCAAGTATCAGGAAATAACGTAACTTATCGAGGAGTTAGTATTGACGCAGATGAAAAATTGAAAGAAACGGTTTGTCTTCCTGACAGCGGAGATCTAAAAGAATATGAATATATCAAACTAAATGGTGTAAAATATTATAATGATAATGGAAATTGGTTTTCTATTATGAATGGAGAAAAATTGCCACAAGAAGGCTTTGAACCTAAAACAACAGCAGCCATTGAATATTATAAAGATGCATATAATTTTAAACAAAAACTACAATCTACAAATTATGAGGATTGTGATGGCAACACAAAAAGTGATGGATATGGAATAGCAAGTCAACTAAATGCCAATAATGCAGTTGACGAAAAAGGTGAACAATTAAAAGATGAAAATGGACAGCCTAAATTCGGTAATTATAAAATATTTGACTTTGGAGGGGCAGATAGTGAAAAAAGTATAGAAGACCCAGACTCTAACTTTAATGAGCAAAGATTAGCCGTTATTCGTTATTCCATCGAAAAAAACTTATCCATAGCAATTGCAAACTACAATAACTATGAAAGTGGAACAGCAAACTTTATGATGCCGAAACTAAAAGAAGACGAATGGGATAAAATCGTAAACAATGTATCCATTATAAGCTTTTTACAAGGACTAAACATTGGTGGAAAAATATACAATGGTTATTCCATTGTTACGAATAATAAAAATCAAGAAGTAGTAAGCGAAGATTCTATTTATATCGTAACAGGCGATAATGAATATCATAAAGCCAATGAAGAACGTTTAGAAAGAAAAAGCATTATAGGAGCAGATTTTAACATTGATTTTGAAAGAAAATCAGTAACCACTAAAAATGGAACAAGATATTTTTATCCAAAGCAATATGAAGGTAACGTTCCATTAGGTTCTTATGGGAGTATTGTAACGCAAAACGATGTAGAAGTAATAGATAATTTTTATAAATATATAGCCCAAAAAGGTGATGTTCCATTAGCACAAAAATACTTTACAGCCTTAGGAAGAGAACGTTATGGTATGTATAAAACCAACAATGATAACGAAAAATTAAAAGAGAAATTTGGTATAATACGAGAAAGCACATAAGTAAGCAAATCAGCTAAAAATAACAAGTGAATAAAAAAAAATGAAAAGTTAATACTAATAATAGTAAAATAAAGGAGAGTTACAATGAAAAAAACATTCTTAAAACTATTATTAGTATTTTTTTTAATGGTAATCTATAGTTACACATTAGCCATCGAAAACATTCCAGAAAATCTAGTCATTTTTGAAGGAGAAAATATAGCTTTAAAAACCCTATTTGGCATGCAAATAAAAATGGAAAGAAAAACCTTAGAAACCTCCTCTACTACCAATATTAATCAAGTTAGCCAAAAATCAGGAAAAGCTACTTTAAAACTAAGCCTATTTGACAATATTCCTTTAAAAAATGTAAATGTAGATGTATTACCAAAAACAAAAGTCATTCCTTGCCGGCAATGTAGCTGGAGTAAAACTGTATACAAATGGGGTATTAGTCGTTGGCATGAGCGAAATAGAAGGACAAGACAACAAAAAATATAGACCCTATGAAAACAGTGGCATCAAAGAAGGAGACATGATAACAAAAATAAACAACGTAGAAATCAGTTCCACCGAAGAGTTAATGAAAAATGTAAATCGGAGCTAAAGGTGAGCCAGTCAAAATACAATATAGGCAAGAAGAACAAACAAAAGAATGTAGCATTGAACCAGTAAAAACAAGTAGTAACGAATATAAACTAGGACTTTGGGTAAGAGACAGTGCAGCAGGTGTAGG
>CANRXN010000078.1 GCA_947643945.1 uncultured Clostridium sp. | reverse complement strand
TATAAAGTAATAAAAAGATAAATAATAAAAGTAATGAAAAATAAGTCAATTAACTTTGCGATACTGTCACCACCTTTCTTAAAAATGGATTAGAAAATAGATTTTTTTATAAATTATGGTAACAAATAAAGAAATCTTATTTCTAAATTTTTACAATCATACAACATTTTTTTCAATTTGTCTATACTTTTTTTAAAATTTGTGATAAAATTTTAAAAAACATAAAAAGGAGGAAGCAAAAATGGAATTTAACAAAGACACCAAAATAGGAGAAATTTTAGAAAAAGCACCAGAAAAAGCAGAAATTTTATTAGAAATGGGAATGCATTGCCTAGGATGCCCAGCATCACAAATGGAAACATTAGAAGAAGCCTGTGCCGTTCATGGAATCGACGTAGAAGAAATTGTTCAAAAATTAAACGCTTAAAAAAGCATAAACAAGGTAGAATTCCCAAAGAAATAAAGTTAAATAGGTAAAAAATCACAAAAATTCACAAAAAAGACAAAAAATTTTTACAAATGTATTGACTTTTTCTTAAAAGCATAGTAAAATATAAAAGCGTTGTACATAAAACAACGCAAAATGTGGGCTATTAGCTCAGGTGGTAGAGCACTTGACTTTTAATCAAGTTGTCCCGCGTTCGAGTCGCGGATAGCTCACCAAAAGAACTAAATAATTGCAAAAGATTATTTAGTTCTTTGTATATAAGGCCCGTTGGTCAAGCGGTTAAGACACCGCCCTTTCACGGCGGAGACATGGGTTCGATTCCCGTACGGGTCACCAACTAAAAAAATACATATTAATAAGGATAACATAGATGCCACTTTAGCTCAGCTGGCCAGAGCACCGCACTTGTAATGCGGGGGTCCCCAGTTCGAATCTGGGAAGTGGCTCCATCAAAAGGTCAGTAGTCTTGAAACATTCTTGATTGCTGGCTTTTAGACTTTTTAGATTATTTTTCGTCTAATAATTATAGAAAGATGAGATACCACAGGAAGTGGCGGTCATTAAAAATTTACTATTCTACTATAATCTATATCAATAGACTTCCATAGATTTTGCCATCTTTTATAATATTTATCACATATATGCTTTACCAGTAAATAATTTTCATCTGTATTTGTATTCATTATTACATCTTGAAAAATAAGTTCTTCGCTACTATCATTTGTTTTATAAAAAATATAATAACCACCTTCATGTCTAAATGGTCTTTCATAAGCTATTTTTGTAATTTCAATGTTATCTTCTGTGTTCATAATTTGTATAATTTTATTATATTCTTCTTGGTTTAACTTTGTATTTTCTCCAAAATCAACTATGAAATAGTTACCATTCCAAAACGGATCTGTAATAATATAGTAAACTACTAAGAATACTATTATAGCAAAAAACATTATCACAAGAAAAAGTATATTATTTGTTTTTTTTACTTTTTTGTAATCTTTATCCCATTCTTCTTCGTTCATATAGCATCTCCTTTAATTTTTTTATAAATAATTTTACCTACCTTTTTGCAAACTTGCAAGAACAGCAAATTCCAATCCATAAAATGATAGAATTCATAATCTAAATCACCCAGCCACCATTCACACTAACAACCTGTCCAGTTGTAAACGAATCATTAACAAGCCATAAAACACACTTAGCAACATCAGCAGGAACGCCAATTCTACCGTAAAGGTGTTTCTTCCTCTACAGCCCTAAGCTCTTCCTCCGTAAGATTAGCATTCATATCAGTGGCAATTGAACCGAGGAGCCACACTATTAACGCGAATGTTAGAAGGGCCGAAGTTCCTTTGCAAGACTCTTTGTCAAACCATCCAAACCGAGCCTTAGAAACCGAATACAACACTTCCATAGAAGCACCAGTAAGCCCCCAAATAGAAGAAATATTAATAATAAGACCCTGTTTTTGTTGCACCATAGAAGGAACAACCTCTTGTGACATGGCAAAAGCAGAATACAAATTTGTATCCATCACACGATTCCAATCCTCATCCGTCTCATCCACAAACAACTTATACTCACTAATCCCTGCATTATTTACCAAAACATCTATCCTTTTATACTTTTCCAAAGCAAAAGAAGCCAAAGCCTTTACACCAGCCCTAGTAGAAACATCAGCTTGTACAAGATCCAAAAAAAATCCTTCCTTTTCCAACTCTTCTTTCAAACCAAAAGCCTCTTTTTTAGATTGATTATAATTAGCAACTACCGTAAAATTATTCTTAGCAAGCTCTCTTGCAATCTCTCTTCCAATTCCTCTAGAAGCACCCGTAACAATCGCAACTTTTTTCACAAAAACCATTCCTCCTTAAAAATCCTTCATAAAGACGATAGCCATTATGAAAATCAAAAATAAATTTAAGTTAATACCATTATAATAGCAAAAAAACACAAATGCAAGCTTCCATTGACAAATTGCAAGCAAAAAATGCTAGAAAAAACAAACCACATATGATACAATAAACTTATAATAAAAAACCGGATTTTAAAAATTGCTAAGCGATGGCAATTATAAAGCAATGCTAATAATCCGTAGAAGAAAAAAATAAAGAAGGTGATACCAATGAAATTAAACGAAAAACTAATTAAACTAAGAAAAGAAAAAGGACTATCCCAAGAAGAATTTGGGAACCAAATCAACGTATCAAGACAAGCCGTATCCAAATGGGAAACCGGAGAAACAACACCAGACATCAAAAAAATAAAAGAAATTGTGCAAAAATTCCAAGTAAGCTATGAATACCTACTAAACGACGAAACCGAAAACAAAGAAGAACAGCAAGCAACAGAAAAACTAGAAGAAACCACAAACACACCAGCAAAAAAAAGCAAGAAAAAAACTATCCTAAAAATAGTAATCATTCTAATTGCTTTCTATGGCATAACAAGCATCTACAAATTTATAGCCTTTTACACTTTTTATGCAAAAGCAAACAATTTCCAAGAAGAGAACTACATGATAGCCATCGACATGCAAAATAGTGACAAAAGCATCAAACCAATTACCCACATAACCACCAAAGTTGGCAACAAAAAAATAGAAACCCAGCTAATCCAAGAAGACGAAACCTCACCAAAAAGTGAAGAGGGGTACACAAAACCAAAACACATCACCTACACCGACTTAGGGCAAAAAATATGTTACCAATTAAGCTATGATGCCAGCAAAAAAGCCTATACCTATCATGACAGAACACAAGACATGATAAATGACCAAGAAAAAGAAGAACTATTTAAAACTGACAATAAAATAAAAACTGAAACCCTATCCAACATACCATCTAGTTTTAAAGAAATACTACTAGCCTCTCTTGACCCAAGATACTATCAAGTGTCTCTTTTAAACCGTTACTACAAAACAATATCCCTTTCAAATGATGCCAAAACAAAAGTACAACTAAGCAAAGACTACCTAGTAGAGCAAATTAATATAAAACTAGAAAACCAAAACAAAGTCATTACCACCTACTATAGCTATGACTATGTACAAGACCATTTTCAAGAGTTAATAGACCCAATCCAAAGTGGAGAATACAACATAAGGTGAAATTGGGGACGGTTCTTTTTTCACATTTTGTTATAAATAACTCAGGCTATGAATTATAACAAAATGTGAAAAAAGAACCGTCCCCAATTTCACACTTGCATCCGTAAAGAAACCGTGATAGAATAAAGAAAAAATAGAAAGGGGATTAACAAAATGGAAAAAAGCAAAAGCAAAAAAACAGCAATTATCATAAGCATAATTGTAATTGTATTAGTATTGGCCGGAGTAGGTGGATACTTAGGTTACCAACAAACCAAAAAACAAGAGGAAGAAGACCAAGGGACAGGAACAGATTGGGCTGACAGATACTTCGAATACATCGATGAGCGTTCAAGCACACAAGGCCTTTCACTATTACCAAATGAAATTACAGATGGAGAAATCCAATTCATTCAACTACAAGAAAACGAAACACCTATTATGGTCATGAAATACAAAGACGTGGCTCAAAATCGAACAGATTTAGGAGTATATGGAATATGTGAAGATGGTCAAATAGCAGGAGCTACTAGTATAGGAAATGAAATTCAAAAAGATGTAAATGTTGTATTATTATACAATAGAAAAAAACAAGAATATAGATGGTATCAAAAACTAGAAAAAAATGATGGGCAAGCAACTACCTATACTGACCTGGCACAAAGTATGAAGGTATACAAAACAGCTCAGAGTCACAAACCAGAAGATAACTTCTACAGTAGTGAAGAATATAAAAAAATATCAGCTGACATCGAGACCTACTATTTTAAAGAAGAAGATATGCCAAAAGAAAACCAAGAAGGAGAAAATAAAACAGCCATCTCCAAATTTGAAGAAATCTTTCTAACCCCACCAGAAGAACTAACCACAAGCACAAAGACAGCACTAAATAGTTTTACCGATAAAAGCAATTTAAAGCAAACCATAAAACAAGCGGTAAATGGCTATAAAGACGTAAACGAAACTATTACAGAAGAAGTAAAAACAGCAACGAAAGACCAGATAACGAAAATAGAAGAAACTGCACAAAACATTAAAACAGCTCAAGAAGAAGCGGCAAAAAAAGCAGCCGAAGAAGAAGCAGCAAAAAAAGCGGCCGAAGGACTAAAAGTAGGAAATTGTACGTTAAAATACG
Source organism: uncultured Clostridium sp. (assembly GCA_947643945.1). Lineage (GTDB taxonomy): Bacteria > Bacillota > Clostridia > TANB77 > CAG-508 > CAG-269. Next base: position 1,054 of record CANRXN010000078.1, on the reverse strand, counting down.
GAACTTATAAATCAGACGTGAGCCAAATGGATAGCAAATACTATGGAACCATTACACTAAGACAAAATGGAACCTTCCACATCAAAGCTAATTACAATGAAAGATCAGGACTGTATACAGATACAGATCCGCTAGACTGTGAAGGAACCTATAAAGTACAGCTAAACGAATCAACTGGCTATCCAGGGGAAGTAGCAAACATGATACACTTCACACCAAATGTAGGCGATAAATTCGTCTTCGAAGTAGTAAAAAACAACGCCTTTAGTGACCAATGGCATGGCTATAGCTATTCTGGAAACTAAGACGATTGGGGACAATGGGGATGGTTCTTAATTGTCCTCTTTTATTTAAAATCCACATAATTATCTTCTACGGAAAGTGATGCCATCTAGCATCACTTTTCTAGAATTTAAAAGAACTTATCGTGTAAAAAAAATAAAAAGGGACAATTTAAGAATTGTTCCCCATTGTCCCTTTCATATTTAATTTGTCTCGTTTCTGTTTAATTTTCTTTTATAATTTCCAGAAATAATCTTTGGAAGATAAGTAATAATCTTATAAACTGCTAAACGAACTTTTTTACTCCATAGATAAGACCTTCTTAATTTTTTAGCAGAACCTAAAGATACAGGTTCGTCTTCTAAAACAAGTAATTCGGTTTGTACTTTTTCTAAAGGAAAAATATAGTTTTGACCATCATTATTATCCCAATTATTACCATCATTAAAGCAAAAATTAAAAGTGTCACCTTCGCCTAAGGTAATTTCAGCTTGAAAGCCTAAATCTGTTTTTTCCATTTCGATATCTGTTACATTCTCCCAATTTAAGCCAAAACCATAATGAATAGAAACTTTTTCTGCATTTTCTTTAAAAAGTTTTCCAGTATAAGAGATTTTAACTGTACTATTTTCAACTAATTTATCGGTATTGAAAAAAATATTTTTTGTTAATTCCATTCCTAATTCTCTCCTTATTTATCTTTTGCTTTTTACATTATAATATTAATTTTTACAATGTTCAAGTATTTTTGTCAAAAAAGTTAAAAAAACCA
>CANRXN010000077.1 GCA_947643945.1 uncultured Clostridium sp. | reverse complement strand
CTACTCCTAAAAAGGCTTGTTCAAATGTGATGTCCATTCCTAGGTTTAAATCAGCACCTTTTTTTGGTCCTGTTTGTCTTCTACTTGAAGTTCTTCCTCCAAATCCTCCTCCAAAGAAGGAGGAAAAGATGTCTCCTAAATCTCCAAAGTCACCAAAATCACTGCTACTATAAGAATAGTAACCTCCTTGCCCACCAAATGGCCCTCCTGCTCCGCCAAATCCTTGTGGATCTACTGTCCCAAATTGGTCATACATTCTTCTTTTTTGTGGATCGGATAGGTTTTCGTAAGCTTCGTTTACTTCTTTAAATTTTGCTTCTGCTTCTTGTTTGTTGTCTTGGTTTGCATCTGGATGGTATTTTTTGGCAAGTTTTCGATAAGCTTTTTTTAGCTCGTCGTCTGTTGCATTTTTGTTTACTCCTAATATTTCGTAATAGTCTCTTTTGGTTGCCATTGCTTTTCCTCCTAAATTCATACAAGGTTCATACCTAAAAGAGGGATTTTAAGGAACGTCCCCTAATCCCTCTTTGTTTTATTTATTATCTTCGTCTTCTACTTTATAATCCGCATCATACACATTACCATCATTATTTTCCGGCTCTGCTCCTGCCTCAGCAGCCCCATCTGGTCCGGCTGCCCCATTTGGATTGGCTGCTTTGTATAATTTTTCTGACATTTCATAGAATACTTTTGTTAGTTTTTCAGTTGCTTCTTTAATTTTTTCAGTGTCATTTGTTTCTACTGCTTTTTTAGTGTTTTCAATTTCAGTTTCTACTTTTGCTTTTTCTTCTCCACTAATTTTATCGCCTAAGTCTGTTAGTGTTTTTTCACTGTTGTAGATTAAGCTTTCTGCATTATTTTTAACTTCAATTTCTTCTTTTTTCTTCTTATCTTCTTCTGCATGTGCTTCTGCATCTTTTACAGCTCTATCTATGTCTTCGTCTGTTAAGTTAGTAGATGCTGTAATAGATACGTCTTGGCTGTTTCCAGTTGCCATGTCTTTTGCAGATACGTGAACAATTCCGTTTGCGTCAATATCAAAGGTTACTTCGATTTGTGGTACACCTCTTGGTGCTGCTGGAATTCCTGTTAATTGGAATCTTCCTAGTGTTTTATTGTAAGCAGCCATTTCTCTTTCACCTTGTAATACGTGAACTTCAACTGATGTTTGACCATCTGCTGCGGTTGAGAAGATTTGTGATTTTTTGGTTGGAATGGTTGTATTTCTTTCGATTAATTTTGTAAATACTCCTCCATATGTTTCAATTCCTAATGAAAGTGGTGTTACGTCTAATAATACTAAGTCTTTTACATCTCCTGATAATACTCCACCTTGGATAGCTGCACCGATTGCAACACATTCGTCTGGGTTAATACCTTTATCGGCATCTTTTCCTGTAATTCTTTTTACTGCTTCTTGTACAGCTGGAACTCTAGTTGAACCACCTACTAATAATACTTTATGAATGTCGTTTGGTGTTAATCCTGCGTCTTTTAAAGCTTGGTTAACTGGTCCTGCGGTTGCTTCTACTAAGTCATGAATTAATTCTTCAAATTTTGCTCTTGTTAGGTTAACATCTAAGTGTTTTGGTCCTGTTGAATCTGCTGTGATAAATGGTAAGTTGATTTGTGTTTGTTGTACACCAGATAATTCAATTTTGGCTTTTTCTGCTGCTTCTTTTAATCTTTGCATTGCCATTTTGTCAGTTTTTAAGTCAATTCCATTTGATTTTTTGAACTCGTCAACTAAGTAGTTGATAATTGCTTCGTCAAAGTCGTCTCCTCCTAATTTTGTATTACCATTTGTAGCTAGAACTTCAAATACACCATCACCAATGTCTAGAATAGAAACGTCGAAAGTTCCTCCTCCTAAGTCGTAAATCATAATTTTTTGGTCTTGTTCTTTATCCATTCCATAAGCAAGTGATGCTGCTGTTGGTTCGTTGATAATTCTTAATACTTCAAGTCCAGCTATTTTTCCAGCATCTTTTGTTGCTTGTCTTTGGCTATCACTAAAATACGCTGGTACCGTAATAACAGCTTGTGTCACTTTTTGTCCTAAATAGTTTTCTGCATCTGCTTTTAGTTTTTGTAATATCATTGCTGAAATTTCTTGTGGTGAGAATTTGTCACCTTCTATATTTACTTTTTCATTGGTTCCCATTTTTCTTTTAATAGAAATAACGGTATTATCTGGGTTAGTTACTGCTTGACGTTTTGCAATTTGCCCAACTAGTCTTTCTCCATTGTTTGAAAATGCTACAACAGATGGTGTGGTTCTGTTTCCTTCTGCATTTGGTATTACTACTGGCTCTCCACCTTCCATTACTGCTACGCATGAATTTGTTGTTCCTAAGTCAATTCCTATAATTTTTCCCATTTTAATCTTCCTTTCTTTTTGATGTTTTTTGGGACGGGGTCAAAAAACATCGCTTTGTTTTTTCTTTTTATTTATTTTTCAAATGATTTTCCTCCGCCTTAAAATCATTTTTTAAAATTAATGACTATTTTATAAATTCTTTTAACTTTTCTATTATTTTTTGATTATTTTCCATAAATTCTTTTGACACTTTACTTCTAAATTGTTCTTGAGTCATTTCAGCTAGTTTTCGATTGTTTAATTCTTTGTATCCTATTTCTTCTCCTAGCCAATCTGGTTTCGAAAAAAGATTTGCCTGTTCTTCGTCTGGGAATTCTACTTCTGCTGTTAAAAATCCTTGTAAATAATCATAATACATATCAATTTCTACTTTTAGATTGTTATGAATTGGTACTACAATTCTTGTTTTTGTAATTTTATTGCTTATTTTTCTTGGTAATAATTGTTCATACATTTCTTTTGTAATATTGCTTTCAATTTCATATTTTTGTCCAATTTGATAAGAATTATCGTATTCAATATCACCTTTTGTTTTTACAGTATATACATATTTAGTTTCTTGCTTGTTTTCTATTTTTCTAATTCGTATATGTGTATTTTCATCACGATAAATAAAAACTTGCTCTATCTTTTGAATTTTTTCTATTTTTATATCTTCTGGCAAATATTTTATAGCATATTTTCTTTCAATTTCTTTTTTCATTCTTGCTCCTTTTTCTAAAATGAATTAGAAGTAGTAGATTCCAAGGCAAACAAGTAGAAATTTTTGTGAAGTTTAACGAAGTAAGATGCTACTTGTGATTTGTTTTAATTTGCTACAACAACCATCGAATGACGTATCACTCTACTTCCAATCTTATAGCCCTTTCTATATTCTTCCGCAATTTCTTTTTCTCCTAAATTTTCGTCCTGAATGCTACTAACAGCCTCATGAAGTTCAGGGTCAAAAGTTTCTCCTACTGCTTTTATTTCCTCTACGCCTTTGGCTTGTAAAACATCTTTAAATTGTTTTAGTACTAGCTCTACTCCTTTTTTATATTCTTCGTCCTCTGTGTTTACTTTTGCTGCATTTTCTAAGTTGTCTAGCACTGGAAGAATAACTTCTACTACATCTGCTAAAATAGAGTTGTATAGCCCTTCCCTTTCTTTGCTACTTCTTTTTTTGAAGTTTTCAAATTCTGCTAGGATTCTTTTGTATCTATCTTCTAGTTCTTCATAGTCTTGTTTTGGTACCATGTCTTTTGCCAATTGCTCTTTTTCGTTTTGTTTGGTTTCTTGTTTTTTTTCTTTGTTATCTTCTTTGTTTTCGTCCATTTCCTAAATCGCTTCCTTTCTTTTTATTCAAATTCTTTTAGTTTTTTGTTGATATATTTCATAACCGATATTACTTTTGAATAATCCATTCTTTTGGGTCCTATGATTCCTATCGTTCCTAGGTCTTTTCCGTTTACCTTATGCTTAAAGGTAACCACACTAAAGTCTTTTAGTTCTTGTTTTTCATTTTCTTCTCCTATATAGACATTGATGTCTTCAGCAAATCCTGAATTTAACATATCTGCTACTAGTTCTTTGGTGTCTAATATGTTAATAAAGTTTTTGGCTACTTCTAAACTGTTGAATTCTGGTAAGTCAAAGGCTCTGTTGGTTCCTTCTAAGTAAATTTTATTGTCTTCTTCTAATACTTTTTTGATTTGCTCTATGATTGGTTTTATTACGTTTACACTGTAAGTCATTTCGTCATATAGGTATTCTTCTAATGGTCTATCTATGGTTTCGATTGGTTGGTGTTTTAGTTTGTTGTTAAACATGTAATTCATGGTTTGAACTTGTTTTTCGTTTATGTCTTCGTCAAATTTTATGATGGTTTCTTTGACTAACCCTGTGTCTGTTAAGATAACTGCCATTATCATTCTGCTTCCTAGTAAGACGAATTTGATTTCTTCGATTAGTTGTGTGGTTGTTTTGGGTCCTATGGAGACGGTTGTGTAATGGGTTACTTCTGATATGGTGTTGGCTGCTATTTTGGTTAGGTCTTCGATTTCGTTTACTTTGGTTTCTAATTTAGAACTGATGTATTTGATTTCTTCTAAACTGATGTCGTTTTCGTTTAGTAGTTCATCGACATAGTATCGGTATCCTTTGGCTGATGGTATTCTTCCACTAGAGGTATGGGTTTTGTCTAAAAATCCTCCTTTTTCTAGTTCTGCCATCTCGTTTCGGATGGTTGCACTGCTACATTCTAGTCCATGGTTTTTGGTTAGGGCATTGGATCCTACTGGCTCTGCTGTGTTTATGTATTCTTCTACGATTGCTTGTAAGACTTTCTTTTTTCTTTTATCTAACATTTTTTCACCTCTTTAGCACTCTTGTAGTTTGTTTGCTAACCTCTTATATGTTATACCCATTTTTAGCACTTGTCAATAGTTAGTGCTAATTTTTTTTGTGAATTTTTTGTGAACATGAAAAAATAGCTAACGATGTTTTTTGACCCCGTCCCAAAAAACACCGCGAATATTTTGCTTATTTTTGGTTATATTAAAAAAATGAAAGGTGGTATTTTTGATGGATAGTCCAGGTTATATTTTAAATGAAGTGAATAAAGGAATTAAGATGGGGATGGATTCCATCTCTAATGTGGCTGAAAAAATTCAAGATGACGATTTTAAAAAGGATTTAAAATTTCAGTATGATAAATATAATGATATTCTAAATAAAGTAAATAACGAGCTTTCGAATTATGATGATTTTCCCAAAGAGTTAAATCCTATGCAAAAGGCTATGGGTTGGATGAGTGTAGAGTTTAATACGATGGATGATAAAAGTACTTCTAAAATTGCTGAGATGATGCTTCAAGGTACGAATATGGGAATTATTAAAGGGGTTAAACTTTTAAATCATAACCCTGATACAGACCAACCTGTAAAAAATATTTTAACAGAGTTTGTTCAGTTTCAAGAAAATACAGTTGAACAGTTAAAAAAATATTTATAATTTTGAGATATGATTTGGGGAGGATTTTAAGGACTGAGGAAAACGCCAATGCCAATGGTTCTAAGCTTAAATGGCAAGTCAATTTATTATGGACTTGCCATTTAAACTTAGAACCATTGGCACTCTGTCCCTAAAATCTTTTCAAAATTCTTCCCAATATGTCAAAAAATCTTTTTTCTTTTTCTTCCAAATTTGAAGAATCTTCAAATTCGACTATTCCTTCTCCTTCATTTTGTAAATCTTTTTGCATTAAAACGTCTTTTAAATGCTTTGCTAAATTGGGGGCTCCATTAAAAAATTGGACTTTACCTAAACCCCCGAGCAATTTCATTTTGAATTAAAGGATAATGGGTGCAACCTAATACTACGTTTTCTACTATGTTTT
>CANRXN010000076.1 GCA_947643945.1 uncultured Clostridium sp. | reverse complement strand
AGTATTTCCTTTTTTTAGCGGATTATACATTTAATTTATAAAGAATTTATTTCTTTTATTTCTACCTCTTTATAAAAATGATGGATAATTTCTTCGGCATTTTTCCCTTGTTTTGCCATACTATCAGCTCCTGTTTGGCTCATTCCAACGCCATGTCCATAACCTTTTACTTGAAATTTTATTTTCCCATCTTCTTTTATCATTTCAAAATTGGTTGATTTTAAGCCAAATAGCGTTCTTGCTTCTACACCAGAAATTTCGTGATTTCCAAACTTAATGGTTTTTACACGATTTCCATCTGTATATTCTATAATTTTAATTTCTTCTGGATTAGCAAAATCAATAGCTATATCTTGATATTTTTCTTTTAATTTGGCAAGAATTTGTTCGTTTGTAAGTTCTACTTGTGAAGCATATTGACTATAACCTTCTTCGCCAGCCGTTTCTACTACCTGTAAATAAGGCATACCACTTCCTCCCCAGACATTAACTGGAAGCTCCGTTTGCCCTCCACTATTAGCATGAAAAAACGCATTAATAGGCTGATTTTGATAGGTAATAACTTTTCCCTTTGTTTCCTTTACACATTGCTCTATTTTTTGCCAATTGCTTTCACGCTTCTCCTCTTCCCATCTGGCTAATCTATCTTCTTTGGAAACCCATGCTTGGCAACAAGTAGAATCGTCACAAATATCGGCATTTTCATGTTTTTTGTTTTGTACCTTAAAAATGGTATAAGTCCTTGCCACAATTGCTTGTGCCTTTAAAGCCTCCAATTCGAAATCTGCTGGCATCTCAGCAGACACCACATGGCATAAATATTGGTCTAAAGGAACTTCTTCTACTTCTCCCGTTTTTTGGTGCAACAGCTTAATAATTCCATAGTTTTTATATTCGTAGGGTGTATTGTCTGCAACCTTTGGTTGTTCCTCTTGCTTTTGAATTATTTGTGCTTCTTCTGCATTGACTGGTTTATTCCTTTTGGTTAGAAACGCTGGCATGAGAAAACAAATAAAAATAAAGATAAAAAAATATAACAAAAATTTTTTCATTAAGGCTTCTCCTTTCAAAGGCGATGTTTTTTGGAACGGGGTCAAAAAACATCGCTTTAAAAATTCTTATAAATAAAGCTAAAATTAAAAGTGATGTTTTTTGACCCCGTCCCAAAAAACATCGCCCTCGAATTTCAAGCTTCTTTTAGTTTGGTTCTCATATTACCTAGTATTTTACGTTCAATTCTAGATACCTGCACTTGGGTAATTCCTAAAATTTTTGCTACTTGTGCTTGTGTTTTTTCTTTGTAAAATCTTAATAGTATAATTTCTTTGTCTCGTGCTTCTAGGTTTTCAATTAAGTGTTTTATGGTTAATCGATTGGTTATCATTTCTTCTTCATTTTGGTGGTTTGATAGGGTTTCGATTAAACTGATACTGTTTCCATCTTTTTGGTTAGTATAAGTACTTCCTTCAATGGATTCTACATTATTTACAGATTCCATGGCTAAGACGATTTCTTCCCTACTCACATTTAATTCTTTTGCTATTTGATTGATCGTAATTTCTTCGCCTTTTTTACATAGATATTCTTTTTGTAGTTCCTTAATTTTAACATTTAATTCTTTTATGCTTCTACTAACTTTTACGGGTCCATCGTCTCGAATAAATCTTTTAATTTCTCCTATCATATAAGGTACAGTATAGGTTGATAATTTTACTTCAAAGCTTAAATTAAATCTTTTGATGGCTTTGATAAAGCCTAACACACCAATTTGGTATAAATCTTCTAGTTCATAGCCTCTTCCATTAAATCTTTTTACAATACTCCATATTAGTCCGTTATTTTGTTTGATTAATTTCTCCATTTCAAATTTATCACCGTGTTTGGGCTTTTTTGATTTGTTCTACATCATTTTCGTACATATGTTAAAACCCTTTCTATTTTAATCTTTTGTAATCATTTGAAAATCCTCTTCCTCGTTTTCTTCCTTTGGCTTAATCATTTTTGTCATAGTAACTTTCGTTCCTAAACCAACAATAGACTCGATTTCCATCGTATCCATAAAGCTTTCCATAATGGTAAAGCCCATACCTGACCTTTCTAAATTTGGCTTGGTTGTATACAATGGCTCTTTTGCCATAGCAATATTTTCAATGCCTTTTCCTTGATCTGAAATCTCTAAAATAATTTCGTTTTCTTTTAAATGTCCTACAATCTTTACGATTCCTTGCTTATTTTCATAACCATGTATAATACAATTCGTAACAGCTTCTGAAACCGCTGTTTTGATATCCGCTAGCTCTTCTAAACTAGGATCTAGTTGCGAAGCAAATGCTGCTACCGTAATTCTTGCAAATGCTTCATTTTTGGCTTTACTGATAAACTCTAATTTCATTTCATTTTCAAACATAACTTTTCTTATCCTTTCTTTTCTTCCTTCGATGGAAAGCTTTGAGATGGCAAGTTTGGGACAGACCCCCAACTAGCCAAAAATGGCAACTTTGGGGACAGGTTACCCTTTCTTATACTTCTTGTAAGTCTTGTGCTACTGGTATTAGCTTTAAAATGCCACTCATTTCAAAAATTCTTTTAACACTTTGGCTTAAGTTGCTAACTTCTAAGGTTGCTCCTAACATATTGGCAAATTTGTATCTTCCAATTACCATTCCTATTCCTGCACTATCCATGAAAGTGACACAACTAAAATCAAATATAACTCTTTTAGGCATATATCTTTCCATTTCATAATCTGCTTTCCTCCTTATCTTTTGTACGGTACAATCGTCAATTTCGTCTGTGATTTTGAAGACTAAAAGCTTGTCCTCTTCATAAAATTTTGATTCCATTTTTTCTCCTCCCTAAGGCTCTTAATTCAAATTTTGAAAGGTTTTTCGTAAGTTTTTTCTTTCAAATTTGTCCTCTTTTGTTTTTGCTTTTTTATTATAATACGTTTTACAATTTTTTCCAAGAGTGAATTTTTAGAAGTTTTGTCGTTTTGTAAGAAGTTTTCGACACAAAAAAACAAGGCTAATGTTAGCCTTATTTTTCAATCTTTTCTAGCATCGCCTTATACTTTTCAAGTTTTGCTTTTTCTTCGTCAATTTTAGCTTGTGGTGCTTTATTAACAAACCCGAGGATTAGAAAGCATTTTTTCACATCTTGCAATTTCTTGGTGTAACTTTTCTTTTTCTTCTTCGATTCTTTTTTGTTCTTCTTCTTTGTCAATTAACCCTTCTAATGGCATATATAACTCAATTCCATCGGTTATAATTTGAATCGCATCTTCTGAAATTTGGTCTTTGTTATGTTGAACTTTTAATGTTTTTCCAAAAGCTAATTTTAATAAAAATTCCTTAGCTTCTTCGATTTCTTGGTTATATTTCGAAGTTACAAAAATTAGGTCTGCTTTTTTAGCAGGATGAATATTCTTCTTAGCCCTTATATTTCTAACTTCTACTATCATTTCTTTTAGTTTTTCTATGATGTCATTTGTTTGGTCATACTCTACTCTTGTTTTTGATTTAGGCCAATCATTTACCATTAAGTCTTTATCATTATAATTAGCAAGTTCAGCATAAATTTTACTTGTTACAAATGGCATAAATGGATGTAACAATTTTAAACTATCACCAAATACATAGTTTAGAACAAAGCTTACTTGTAACTTTTCTTGTTTATTTTCACTGTAAAGTCTTGTTTTTACCATTTCGATATACCAATCACAAAATTCGTTCCAAATAAAGTTATAAATATTATCTAAGGCTATTCCTAAGTCATACTCTTCTAAGTTTTTCGTTACCGTTTTTATTAGGTTGTCTAATTTATTTAAAATCCATCTGTCTTCTACTTTTAAAGCTTCTTTTTTATATTGACCTGTTTTTTCGTCTTTAATTGCTTTTCCAAATGCTAAAATTTCTTCTTTTGGCGCCATGTTCATGGTAATAAATTTAGCTGCATTCCATATTTTATTAGCAAAGTTAGAAGCTTGTTCTAATTTTTCTGGCATATAGCGAATATCATTTCCAATGGTAGTTCCAGATAAGACAGAAAATCTTAGGCTATCAGCACTGTATTGGTCAATTACTTCAATTGGGTCGACTCCATTTCCTAAGGTTTTTGACATTTTTCTTCCTTGGCTGTCACGCACAATTCCATGAATTAGAACGTCACTAAATGGTTTTTTCCCCATTGTTTCTAGTCCTGAAAATACCATTCTTGCTACCCAGAAAAAGATAATGTCATAACCAGTTACCAACACATTGGTTGGATAGAACATTTTTAGGTCTTCGGCTTCTTTTTGGGGCCAGCCAAGTGTTGAAAATGGCCATAAGGCAGAACTAAACCATGTGTCTAAGGTGTCTGGATCTTGATTTAAGTCTTCACAACCACATTTTTCACATTTTTCTGGTTTGGTTTTGGAAACATTGGTGTGCCCACATTCTTGGCAGTAATAAGCAGGTATCTGGTGCCCCCACCATAATTGCCTAGAAATACACCAATCTTGGATATTTTCCATCCAATTAAAATAGGTTTTTTCGTATCGTTTTGGCACAAATTTAATGTCATCATTTCTTACCGCTTTAATAGCAGGCTTAGCTAATTCCTTCATTTTTACAAACCATTGGGTTGAAATTTTAGGTTCAATGGTATTTTTACATCTTTCACATTTGGCAACATTGTGGGTGTATTCTTCTTCTTTTACTAAAGCTCCTATTTCTTTTAGTTTTTCTACGATTTTTTTCCTTGCTATGTTTAGTTCCATTCCTTGGTATTCTGGAACTAAGTTTCCCATTTTAAAATTGTTATCAAATACTTCTACTACTTCTAAGTTATGTCTTAAGCTTGCTTGATAGTCGTTCATATCATGGGCTGGTGTGATTTTAACGACACCCTTTGATACACAATAAAAAAAATAATAGAATGAGTAGCCTTATCGTACCTGTTCTAGTGGCTTTATCTTTAAATATAAGTCTGCTGTTTTATTATCGTGTATTTCAACTCTATCAACTAATTTCAATATCAAATCTCTGTCAACTTTCTTCTTTTTCTTTATGTATTCTGATGCAAGACTTTTTGCCTCTAATATATTTTCAAGAGAATTATCCTTTTGATATTGTTCGTAAGTTGTTTCAAGTTCAACAACTTCCTTTTGCATTGTTTTTTTCTGTTCTTCAAATTTAGCAGAAATTTTTTGATATGTATCTACTGTAATAATTTCATCTAGTCTATCCATATATGTCTTTTCAATTTTTTGGTCTATCTTTTTGATTTCTGCATTAAGTTTATTAATTTTTTGTAATAAAGTAGTTCCATAAGTATTTATGGTTTTCTGCTTTTCCTTTGTAATCTTGTCGAAATCAACAAGTTTTACGAAAGTTTTACAAATCTTTTCTATTTCATTTAATAAGTTATCTTCAAGTTTAAAGTAACTCATTGAATGTAACGAACAAACATTAAGATTCTTGTTTCTTCTATAATAATTGCATTGTGTATATGCGTTATGATGAAATGTTCCATCCTTTCCAACTTTATCTCTTGGGCAAATTGACATTTTATGTTTGCAATCATAACATACCAATAAACCTGTAAATAACTCTGGTGGTCTTTCAGAAGATCTTTTAAAGTTTGCTTTAATTAAGGCTTGTACTCTATCAAATGTTGCTTTGTCAATTATTGGCTCGTGTGTTCCTTCAACAATTATCCATTCTTCTTTTTTCGTTCTGTATAACTTCTTATCTCTAAAACTTCTTTTTTCGTATTTGTGTTGTTCCATATTTCCAATATACATTTGAC
>CANRXN010000075.1 GCA_947643945.1 uncultured Clostridium sp. | reverse complement strand
ATGAATATCGAAAAGAGTACATTGATAAGATAAAAGAAAAGATAAAAACCGTACATAGCGAAATTACAGAACAAAAAGAACTTATTGAAATGGAATATAGAACAGAATGTACATCAAAACAAAAATTTTTAGAGTTATTAAAAGAAAGAAGACGTTTAGATATCATAAAAGGATTTACAACAAAAGGAATTCACCGTGACGATTTTTCAATTTCTATTAATCAAAAGCCAATTGAAATTTATGGTTCACAAGGACAACATCGTACAGCAATTCTTTCTTTAAAGTTAGCAGAATTAAATATTGTAAAAGAAGAAATTGGGGAAGAGCCAATTTTGCTGTTAGATGATTTTATGTCTGAACTGGACGAAAAAAGAGTGAAAAGTTTTTTAGAGAAAATAAACAACACGCAAGTAATAATTACTTGTACTCAAAAAATAAAGGTTGAAAATAAAAAGATTTTAATATATAATGTCAAAGAAGGAAAGTTAGAAAAACAATAAAAGGGATTTTAAGGAACGTCCCTCAAATCCCTAAAGGAGGAAATACAAATGGAAAAGTTTGAACACGAATATGGTGCTGATCAAATCCAGGTACTAGAAGGGCTAGAAGCTGTAAGAAAAAGACCACGGCATGTATATAGGAAGTACCTCAGTTAGAGGACTACATCATTTGGTTTATGAAATTGTAGATAATGGTGTTGATGAAGCTTTAGCTGGTTATTGTAAAGAAATTAATGTTGTAATAGAACCAGGAAATATTATTAGTGTAGAGGATAATGGAAGGGGAATTCCTGTTGAAATTCATCCAAAAACCGGAATTTCTACAGCAGAAACAGTGTATACGGTACTTCATGCTGGTGGAAAATTTGGAGGAGACAGTGGGTATAAAGTGTCTGGTGGACTTCACGGAGTAGGTGCTTCTGTTGTAAATGCACTATCTACTTGGACCGAAGTAACCATAAAAAGAGATGGCAATTTATATCAAATGAAATTTGAAAAAGGAAAAACCATTCAAGCATTAGAAAAAATAGGATCAGCAGAAGGAACAGGAACAAAGGTTAGATTTTTAGCAGATGATACGATTTTTGAGACAACAGATTATGAGTATGAAGTGTTAGAAAAAAGATTTAGAGAAATTGCTTTTTTAACCAAAGGGCTAAAAATTACAATTCAGGACCAAAGAGAGGAAACACCAAGAAAAGCTGATTTTTGTTTTGAAGGTGGATTAATTTCTTTTGTAGAATTTTTAAATAAAAATAAAGAAAAATTGCATAAAGCTCCTATTTATATTGAAAAAAATGGAGAAGTACCAGTAGAAATAGCGATTCAATATACATCTAGTTATAGCGAAAATATTTATACTTTTGTAAATAACATCAATACCATCGAAGGTGGAACCCACTTAGAAGGATTTAAAAGATCACTTACTAAAGTATTTAATGATTATGCAAGAGGTCATAATATTTTAAAAGATAAAGATCCAAACCTACAAGGAGAAGACATAAGAGAAGGTATTACTGCTGTTGTGTCAGTAAAAGTAAAAGAACCACAATTTGAAGGACAAACCAAAACGAAATTAGGAAACAGTGAAGTTACAGGGGTTGTACAAAGTATGGTAAATGAAGCTTTATCAGCCTTTTTAGAAGAAAATCCTCAAGTGGCAAAATCTGTTTTAGAAAAATGTATTAGTGCGTCAAGAGCAAGAGAAGCAGCAAGGAAAGCAAGAGAGTTAGCAAGAAAGAAGAGTTCATTAGAAACTTCAACCTTGCCAGGAAAATTAGCAGATTGTAGTAGTAAAAATCCAGACGAATGCGAAGTTTATATTGTAGAGGGAGACTCTGCAGGAGGTAGTGCAAAACAAGGAAGAGATAGAAAATTCCAAGCGATTTTACCATTGTGGGGAAAAATGTTAAATGTAGAAAAATCAAGAGCTGATAAAATCTATGGAAATGATAAGTTAAATCCAGTAATTTTAGCTGTTGGAGCAGGAATTGGAAGTGACTTTGACGTTACTAAAATAAGATATGGAAAAGTAATTATCATGGCAGATGCTGATGTTGATGGTGCTCACATAAGAACTTTATTACTAACTTTTTTCTTCCGTTATATGAGACCTTTAATAGAAAATGGAAACGTATATTTAGCACAACCACCACTATACAAGTTATCTAAAAAAGGAATGGAAGACAAATATTGTTATACAGATGAAGATTTGGAAGTAGCGTACAAAGAATTAGAGGAAAAAGGAATTGCAAGAGAGCAACTTCGGTCTTCAAAGATATAAAGGTTTAGGAGAAATGAACCCAGAACAATTGTGGGAAACAACTATGAATCCAGAAACCAGAACATTAGTAAAAGTTACAATGGATGATGCCATAAAAGCAGACGAAATTTTTACTTTACTTATGGGAGATGAAGTAGAGCCAAGAAGACAATTCATTCAAGCCAATGCTAAATATGTAAAGAATTTGGATATCTAATAAAAAAATTTAATGGCAGACAAGTTAAAAAACTTGCCTGCCATTAATCAATAAAGCTAATAATAATCTTACGCTAAAACTAATATATCTAATATTTAAACCTAATATATATTACTATATAAATAAGCCCCATACCACATATATTAATCAGTCGCTCGACTATTAGTACACCACAAGTAACTATATTCATCCTAAAAGGACTACTAATAACCACTTCGTAAAAAACATACACTAGATATAAAAATAATCTTAGCTCGAATAAATTACCTATTTTTTGACCATATTTTTTATAAATATAGCCTGCCAACAAATAATTTACTCTTATCGCCGACATATTATGATATAATAGTTACACCATAATATATCTTTGCCCGAATAAAAATAAACTAATAAAAAATCTAAGTCTACTCTTGGCTCAACTATTATTAACCTTATAATTTTATTATAAACAATTTTTTTTTTATTATTCGAATATTAATTGTTAATAATTGATAATTTTTTTTCTATTTTGATAGAAAATTTTAGGCTCGTTTTTTTATTAATAAAAAAATAAATTAAAAAATACTAAATAGCAAAAAAAGCATTGTCGTTTTTTGTCGAAAAGTTTTTCTTGACAAACTTTGTAAAATAATGTAAAATAGTAGAAATAAAAAATCAAGGAGGTGAAAAAAATAAAAAAGCAAGAAACGACCCAGAGCTGGATACCACTAGAAGAGATATTAGAAAACGGAATGATACGAACCAAGCAAGCTTATATAAAAATACTAAAAGTAATTCCCATTAACTATAATTTAAAATCCGATTTAGAAAAACAAGCCATTTTAAATTCTTATAAAATATATTAAAAAACATGCAATTTTGATATTCAAATTTTAATTCAAAGTAGTAAAGAAAATTTAGAAAAAAATATTTTTAAAATTCAAGAAAATATTCAAAAAAAAGAAAATAAATACTTAGAAAAAATAGCTGAAAATTATATTGAATATATTAATCAAATTAATTCAAATAAAAAATCATCTTCAAAAAATTTTTATATTATTATTTCAAAAAAAATTTCTAAAGAGCAAGAATATAATGAATCTTTTGAAATAATAAAAAACGATTTAAAAGAAAAATATTTTAAAATAAAAGAATGTTTATCTCGATGTGGAAATTCCGTTTTCGAAATTACCGAAAAAGAAGAAATATTAAAAATATTAAATTCATTTTTTAATACTAGAAAAGAAATGAATTTAAAAAATAGAAAAGAGGAGGAGAATAATTATTAAGAAAAAAGACACAAAAAAATTAGAATTTATTTATGGAGGGATTGGAGATAAAGACCAAATTGCACCAGCATATATTAATTTAGAAAATCCAAAATACATAGAAATTGATAATTTATATTATGCAGGATTAATAGTTATAAATTATTACAGAGAACAAACAGATATCTTACTAAAAACATTAATTGAAACCAATATTAATATGAATATTTCAATTTTTTACGAAAAACAAGACAGCTATAAAACCATAAAAGATTTAACTTATCATATTGGAAATGTTGGAGTAGAATTAAAAGAAAGTAGTCCAAATAGGCAAGACATGGATATTGCCGCATTTGCTTACAACGATGCTAAATACATAAGAAAAGAAATTCAAGTAAATAATGAAGACATTTATTTTTTATATATTTATATTGAATTATATGCACCCAAGGAAAAAGAATTAGAATATTATTTAAATAAAATAGAAGGAATAACCCAAAGTAAAGGAATGCAAACTAGAAGAGCAAACTTTAGACAAGAAGAAGCTTTTAGAAGTTGTTTGCCATTTATGGAAAATCCAGAAACGATAAAAAGTGTAGCAAAAAGAAATATTTTAACATCTGGTTTAGTTGCTACTTATCCATTTATTTCATCTACTATTTTTGATGACGAAGGAATTTTTATTGGAACCAATATTTATAATAATTCTTTAGTATTTATTGATCGATATAATCAAGATAAATATAAAAATGCTAATATTTGTATTTTTGGAACGAGTGGTGCCCGGAAAATCTTTTTATACGAAACTATTAATTTTACGATACAAACTACAAGGAATAAAACAATATATTATAGACCCAGAGCGAGAATACAGCAATTTAAGTAAAGCTTTAAAAGGAACGCAAATAAAAATTGGACCAAATTCTAATACCTATATCAATATTTTAGATATTAGAAAAGAAAGCTTAGAAGAAGGAGAAAGCCGGATATTTAGCAACCAAAATAGGAAAATTAATAGGATTTTTTAATCTTGTTTTTGGTGAATTAAATGAAGAAGAAAAAGCATTAATAGAAGAAAAATTAATCCAAACCTATGAAATCAAAAATATAACATTTAATGACGACAGTTTATATAAAAAAAACAGTGAAAAAATATTAGGAAAAGAATTTAAAGAAGCAGAAGACATGCCTATTTTAGAAGATTTATATCAAGTATTAGAAAAAGATGAAAAAACAAAAAAATTTCAAATAAAATTAATTCCATTTGTAAAAGGTTCCATGAGATTTTTTAATGAAAAAACAAATATCGAATTAAATAATGATTTAATTGTTGCAGATGTTTATGATTTAGGAGAAGAAAATTTGAAATATGGCATGTACTTATTTACCGATATTTTTTGGGACAAAATTAAAGAAAATCGAAACGAAAAAAAAGCAATTTACTTAGATGAGATTTGGAGACTAATAGGAGTAACCTCTAATAAGGAGGTAGCTAGTTTTATTTATAAAATATTTAAAACCATTCGAAAATATGGAGGAAGTAGTGTAGCCATAACACAAGATATTAGCGACATTTTTAGTTTAGAAGATGGAATTTATGGAAAAAGTATTTTAAATAATTCTAGTATAAAAACATTTTTTGCTTTAGAAGAAGAAAATATAAAAATACTATCCCAGTTTGCTAATTTATCAGAAAAAGAAAAAGTAGAGATTAAATCTTTAAAAAGAGGAGAATGTTTAATGTTTGTTGGAGAAAATCATATATTAACTAAAATTGAATGTTCTAATATGGAAAAAGAAATACTAGAAGGTGATAAAAATGAAAAAAATAATAACTGCTATCAATAATCCAAAATTAAATGAAGAATTAAAAAAAGAAGAAAACTTTAAAATAATTGGAAAAGACATTCAATACAAAGAAGCTATTTTAGAAATATTAGAAAAAAGAAGTGATGTTGATTTAATTATAATAAATGAAAAAATACCAGGAGAAATTAAATTAGAGATATTAATAAAAAAAATAAAATTAATAAATGAAAAGATAAAAATAATATTTATTTTAGAAAAAGAAAATAATGAATTAGAAAAATTATT
>CANRXN010000074.1 GCA_947643945.1 uncultured Clostridium sp. | reverse complement strand
GAATTGAATCAAGCTGTGACGAAACCTCTGTAGCCATTGTAAAAAATGGAAGAGAGGTTCTTTCCAATATCATAGACACCCAAATACCAATCCACGAAAAATATGGAGGAGTTGTACCAGAAATCGCATCCAGAAATCATATAGAAGCCATCTCAAGAGTTACCAAAAAAGCCTTAGAAGAAGCAAAAGTAAGGATAGAAAAAATCGATGCCATTACACCAACCTATGGCCCACGGATTAGTAGGAGCCTTATTAGTAGGGCTTTCCTATGCAAAAGCAATAGCTTATGCAAAAGAAAAACCGCTAGTAGGAGTAAATCACATTCAAGGACACATTGCTGCAAACTACCTTACCTATCAAGAATTAGAGCCACCATTTTTATGCATCATGATGTCAGGAGGAAATACACAAATTATTCATGTTAAAAATTATACAGAATTTGAGGTACTCCGGAAAAACAAGAGATGATGCCATTCGGAGAAGCCTTTGACAAAGTCGCAAGAGTAGTGGGGTTAGGGTATCCTGGAGGACCAAAAGTAGACAAATTAGCAAAAGAACGGAGAACCTACTATCGAATTACCAAAAACACAATTCCATGACGACACCTTAGATTTTAGCTTTAGTGGGATTAAAACAGCGGTTATCAATCTCCATCATAAAAATCCGAATATCAATAAAGCTAATCTTTGCAGTAGTTTTCAAAAAACAGTAACACAAACTTTAATGGAAAATGTAGAAAAAGCAATCCAAAGAACCAAAATAAAAACCGTAGCCTTAGCCGGTGGTGTATCTTGCAACTCTTACATTAGAAAAGAGTTTTTAGAACTGGAAAAACAAGGAATTAGAGTATATATGCCAGATTTAAAATTATGTACCGATAATGCCGCCATGATAGCATCAGCAGGATATTATAATTATATAGCTGGAAAGAAAGATAATCTAACCTTAAATGCGGTGCCGAATTTAAAATTGTAATCAAATAGTAAACAAAAAACAAGGAGAAAATAGATGTCAATATACACAATAGGAGACCTTCATTTATCTTTTCAAGAAGACAAGCCAATGAGCATATTTGGAGAAAATTGGGAAGGACATGAAGAAAAAATCAAAAAAGCTTGGAACGAAAAAGTAAAAAGTCAAGACCTAGTAGTAATGCCAGGTGATTTTTCATGGTCAACCTATTTAAAAGACACCTATCAAGATTTTTTATATTTAAATAACTTACCGGGGAAAAAACTAATTTTAAAAGGAAACCACGACTATTGGTGGACAACTGTAACTAGCATGCGAAATTTTTTAAAAGAAAATAATTTCGAAACGATTGATTTTATTTACAACAATGCCTATGAATTTGAAAACATCATAATAGCAGGAACAAGAGGTTGGGGACAAAACGAAGAAGCCCAAGACCAAAAACTATTAAAAAGAGAAGTAGCAAGATTAGAATTATCCTTACAAAAAGCCCAAGAACTAAACAACAACCAAGAAAAAGAAATTGTGGTATTTCTTCATTATCCGCCAATTATAAATAGTAATTTAGTAAATAACGAAATGAGTGAATTTATAAAAGTTATGAAAAGTTATAACGTAAAACGATGTTACTATGGACATTTGCATAGTAGTTCTATCAAAGAAGCGGTAGAAGGAGAAGTTTATGGAATTAACTTTAAGCTAGTTAGTGCCGATGCATTAGACTTTAAATTATGGGAGATTTAAATGGAAATTAGGAAGAGGGATTGAGGGGACGGGGGGATTGAGGGGACGTTCCCTTCAATCTCGTCCCCTCAATTTCTAAGGAGGAAAAATGGATTTAAAAAAAGATGTTAAATATGTTAAAGGCGTAGGACCCAATCGAGTTAAGCTTTTAAATAAATTGGGAATTTTTACATTAGAGGATTTAATTACCTATTATCCAAGAGCTTATGAAGATAGGAGCAAGCCAAAAGCGATTTTAGAATGTGCAAATGGCGAGGAAGCGTTAATTGAAGTAATTGCTTGTAGCAAGCTAAGTGATGTTCGTTTAAAAGGAAAGACCATGCAAAGGCTGATAGTAAGAGACGAAACAGCAAGTTGTACGATTACTTGGTTTAATCAAAGTTACTTAAAAAACAAATTTGAGATTGGTAAAAAGTATAAATTTTATGGAAAGATAACCAACAATTTTGGTAAGATAACTATGACATCGCCAGTGTATGACGAAGACGAAAAGAATTTTAATACGGGAAAAATCATTCCTTTGTATCCCTTAACCTATCAACTATCACAAAATGTGTTAAGAAGAATTGTGGAGGCTCGGGCTAAAAGAGGTAGAAGAGGCTTTGCCGGAAACTTTGCCAGAGTACTTATTAAAAGAGTACAATTTAAAAAATAGAAATGAAGCAATAGAACGAATTCATTTTCCTAAAGAATTAAAGGATTTTGAAATTGCAAGAAAGAGACTAGTTTTTGAGGAATTGTTATCCACACAATTAGCATTATTGGAGTTGAAAAATAGCTATCAAAATGAGGAAAAAGGAATTCCATTTGATAAAAATATTAAAATGTCAAAGGTAATCAATGAATTACCATTTCGCTTAACAAAAGCACAGCTAAGAGTGTTAGAAGAAATTGACAACAATATGGAAAAAGAAAGCGCCATGAACCGTTTATTACAAGGAGATGTAGGATCCGGAAAAACAGTAGTTGCCATGTGTGCAGCTTATAAAGCAGTAAAATCTGGCTATCAAGCAGCCATTATGGCACCAACAGCAATTTTGGCGAAGCAACATTTGGAGAATTTTCAAAATATATTAGAAAAATTAGAAATTCGATGTGAATTATTAACCTCTGGAATCACCAAAAAGAAAAAAGAGGATATATTAGACCGTTTAGCAAAGGGAGAAATTGACATTTTAATTGGAACCCATGCTATTATAGAAGAAAATGTTGTATTTAAAAACTTAGGATTAGTAGTAACAGACGAACAACACCGATTTGGCGTAAAACAAAGAACAAAAATAGCCCAAAAAGGAAAAAATCCAGATGTATTGGTTATGACAGCAACACCAATTCCAAGAACACTTGCTTTAATTTTATATGGGGACTTAGACATATCCATTATTGACGAACTGCCACCGAATCGTAAAACTATAGAAACCTTTGCTGTCAATAAAAAAATGACCGAAAGAGTAAATGCTTTTATTGAAAAGCAGATAAAAGAAGGAAGACAAGCTTATATTGTATGTCCTTTAGTAGAAGAAAACGAAGAACTAGATTTAAAATCAGTAGAAGCCTTATATGAAACCTATCAAAAGCAAATTTTTCCACAATATCAAGTAGAATACATCCATGGGAAAATGAGACCAAAGCAAAAAGACGAGATTATGGAAAATTTTAAAGCGGGAAAAATTGATATTTTAATTTCGACAACAGTAATAGAAGTAGGAGTAGACGTGCCAAATAGTAACATTATGGTTATTGAAAATGCAGAAAGATTTGGCTTAGCACGGCTTACATCAATTGCGAGGAAGAGTAGGAAGAGGAGACTATCAATCTTATTGTATTTTAAAATACGAAGGAAAAAGCCAAACAGTAAGAGAAAGAATGAAAATTATGTGTGATACCTGTGATGGCTTTTTAATAGCAGAAAAAGACTTAGAATTAAGAGGTTCTGGAGACTTTTTTGGAACGATGCAACATGGCTTACCAGAATTTAAAATTGCTAATTTGTTCGAGGATATGCCAATTTTAAAAATGGTACAAGGGGTGGCAACTAAGATATTACAAGAGGATCCTAAATTGGAAGAAGAAAAGAATAAATTGTTAAAGGATTTGGTTAAGGATAAATTTATGGCAAGAATTGAGATTTGAAATTATTAGTCCTCAATTGTTCCTATATTGGTGACTTAAGTTAAAATGGGGAACGTTTCCATTTAAACTTAGGTTACCGATGGATACAGAACTCATGAGGACAATCGAGGACACAAAACAGAAGTTAGAATTTTCTTGACTTTTTTGACTGAAAATAGTATGATTAAAAAGGAAAAAGAAAAAGGATGTCGATAAAAATGTTACAGGTAGTGGTTAAACTGATTGGCACGATTCTGGTGCTGTTAGGAATTATTTTAATTTATGATGCTCGTATTATAACAAAGAGGTTTTTTGGTTTTGGGGATCAAAATGATGCTACGCAAGGGTTAAAGATATTAGGTTTTTTGATAGCGATTGTTCGGCGGATTAATTGTATATTTCGTATAAAAAAGCTTGACAAATGATGTGGATATGTGCTAAGATAAACATTGTTAAAGCTTTGCTTGTTACAATGTCAATATGTGTAGCAAACACTTAACAATTTAATATTTGCGGATGTGGCGGAACTGGTAGACGCGCTGGTCTTAGGAACCAGTGCCAACGGCGTGGGGGTTCAAGTCCCTTCATCCGCACCAATTATAGTAATATCAAGGCTTTTCGAGTTCGCTTTGGTATTATTTTTTTGTGAATTTTTATTTAGTTCTAATCTAAGTTCTAATCTAAATCTATATCATTTCTAATAGACAGGAGCAAATAAACTTTCAATGACATTTGCAGAATGTATTTTTGTATTACTGTCTAAATGAGTATAAATTTCTGTTGTTTGCACATTTGAATGCCCTAAGATATTTTATTAGAATATACCAAAGAATATAACTTTCCGATTGTTAAATGTAATGATTTTGGACATAAAATAATAAATAGTACAATACCTATTGGTGTGGACATTAAAATTGATAGCAACAATGAAGAAATTAAGATAATTGAACAATTTTTAAATGATAATTAAAATAAAAAAATAACAATCATAAATAAAACAAATTTTCGCAGAGATATTGCAATTCGTTTGAAATTGTAATAAAATATCAAATAATAAGAAATGGAGATGATTTCAAATGAAAGAACTAGATAAAAAAGAGAATTATACTAACCAAAATTTTGAAGATATTAAACATATTGATGAAAATGGAATAGAATATTGGTATGCTAGAGAATTGCAATCAGTTTTGAATTATAAAGAATGGCGAAAATTTGAAAATGTTATAAACAAAGCAAAAGAATCTTGCAAAAATAGTGATATTAGTGAATTTGAACATTTTGTCGACGTCGACAAGTTATCAAAACGTGCAAATAATGCTGAAGTAATGATTAAAGATTACAAATTAACACGTTATGCTTGCTATTTAATAGCACAAAATGGAGATACAAGAAAAAAAGTTATTGCTCTTGCACAGACATATTTTGCAATTCAAACCAGAAAGCAAGAAATTAGCGAAAAAGAATATAGTTCGTTAACGGAAGATGAAAAGAGATTTTATCAAAGAAATTTAACCAAAAAAGGCAATTATTCACTTAATCAAACAGCTAAAAATGCAGGAGTGAAAAATTTTGATAAATTTCACAATAGTGGATATAAAGGCTTATATAAGGAGCACTACCAACAAGGACAATTATTGGTATGTGCTCCATTACTTTAAAATAGTACAGATTAAGCTGTTTTTATTTTTTTAATACTTTCCTGAAAAGCATTTTCTAGCTCATATTCATTTAGTGGAAAATTTATAATTCCAATTCCATTATAGTAAATGTCTATTTGCTGAGTTGGTTTACCATTTACCTTTTCTGATTGATATACATATATTTTATCAATCAATTCATTTATAATTTCTGGTGTAAGTTCTGAAATTTCAGTGTATTGTTTTACTTTACTAACAAAAGATGTTAAATCTAGTTCTTGCTGTTTAGTTGTATCGAACTTACTAGCTAATTCTTTAACTTTGCTTTTAAGTTCTTTTTGTTCTTTTTCATAATTTGATGATAGAGTAGTAAATCTTTCATCTGTAATTTTGCCAGAAATGTTATCTTCATAAATATGCTGTATCAAGTTATCAATATCTTTTATTCGTT
>CANRXN010000073.1 GCA_947643945.1 uncultured Clostridium sp. | reverse complement strand
ACGAAGTGAAAGACAAGTATGATATTTTGTATAAAGAATTAAACTTTGAAAAGGAAAGAAAAACTACAATTATTTTGGCGATTGTATTGGGAATCTCTCTTCTAATGAACTTACTAAATTTTGTTCTTTTAACTAAGAATTAGGAACATGGAAAATTGATAGGGAGTGGAAAGTTGCAAAAAAGAAGAGAAAAAAGGTTGAATAATTAACGAAAAATGTAAATTATTCATGCTGATTTGTACCTTAAGAAAGGAATGACAGTAGATATGAAGAACATTATTATTATAGGACCTCCTAGAGCAGGAAAATCAGTATCATTATTTTGAGACTTCTTATCATAATAGAAAAATAATATCCCCATTTAAACCCGGAACCAGTGGGGACGGTGTCCCCGTTTAAACCCGGAACCAGTGGGGACAGTTGGGGATGCCAGGGATTTAAAAGAAAAGAGGAAAGCAAAATGAAGATCTGTTGTGGAACAGATATAATAGAAATAGAACGAATCAAAAAAAGCATAGAAGACGAAAACACAGGAAAAGCATTTATCGAAAAAGTATACACATTAAAAGAAATAGAATACTGTGAAAGCAAAAAAAGGCAAAAATACCAACATTATGCCGCTCGTTTTGCAGCAAAAGAAGCGGCATTTAAAGCAATTTCAGGACAATTAGAAAACAAATACGAAATTGGTTGGAAAAATATCGAAATCACAAACAATGAACAAGGAAGACCACAATTAAAGATAATTGGCGTTAAGCTAGAAGACATAGAAGATATGGATTTAAGCATTTCTCATTGCAAGGAATATGCCGTAGCCAATGTAACCTTATTAAAAAAATAAAATTGCCAAAAAGGTTCGCCCTTATTGGCAAAAAGGAGCAAATAGCAAATGGAATTATTTGATAGTCATGCCCATTTAGACGACGAAAAATTTAATGAAGATAGGGAAGAGTTAATTAGGCAAATAAAACAAGCGGAAGTAACAAAACTAATCTCAGCAGGTTACAGTTTGGAGGGTTCAAAAGAAGGAGCAAAATTAGCAAAAAAATATGATTTTATTTACACAACCGCTGGTATTTCACCAAACGATATTCCACAAACAAAGGAAGAATTGTGGATAATGCTAGACCAAATTAAGCAAATTGCAATGTCTAATAAAAAGGTTATTGCCATTGGCGAAATTGGGCTGGACTATTATTGGAATGAAGAAAATAAGGAGTTACAAAGGTTAGCTTTCCAAAAACAAATTGAAATAGCAAATGAATTAAACTTACCAATTGTAATTCATACTAGAGAAGCGGTTATGGATACCTTGCAAATTCTAAAAGAGGTGGAAGTAATCAAAAAAGGTGTTTTTCACTGTTGTCCATTAAACCGAGAACTAGTAAAAGAAGCTTTAAAATTAGGATTTTATATTTCTTTTGCAGGTCCTATAACGTTTAAAAATTCCAAAAATGCAGAAGAAATCATTAAAATGGTGCCAAACGAAAAGATGCTAATCGAAACCGATAGTCCCTATTTATCACCAGAGCCTTTAAGAGGAAGAAGAAATGACCCTAGAAATGTTAAATATATGGCACAAAAAATAGCCGAAACAAAGGGGATGAAAATAGAAGAAGTGGCTCAAATTACCTATCAAAATGCGAAGAAATTGTTTCATATAAAATAATAATAAAAAATGAGGACAGTTAAGACTCTTTATTTTAAATTACGCAAAGCCTCAATCCTATCCTCAATACTAGGATGGGTAGACCACAAGCTAGAAGACTTCTTTTTGCCTTCCTTCGTATTTTTCTTAAAAGGATTTACAATATACATATTAGCTGTAGCACTATTAGCCGTGGCAAGTTGATTATCGTCTGCATCTAACTTTTGAAGAGCAGAAATTAGACCATCTGGATTACGAGTAAACTCGATGGCAGTACTATCAGCCAAAAACTCACGTTTTCTAGAAAGGGCTAGTTGCATCAAAGAGCCAAAAATAGGAGACAAAATTAAGAAAATCAAGCCGATTATCATGAAAATAGTATTTCCTTTACTATCCCTATCTCTATCTCCATCCAAGCCACCCCAGAACAAAAGTCGAGAAAACATATCAGATAACATAACAATAAAACCAACCATAACCGAAACAACACAGCTAAGGCGAATATCATAATTTTTAATGTGACTTAATTCGTGAGCAATAACGCCCTCTAATTCGTAATACTCTAACTTGTCTAACAAGCCAGTTGTTATGCAAATAACAGCATTTTCTGGATTTCTTCCGGTTGCAAACGCATTTGGTTGAGGGTCGTTAGTTACATAAAGCCTAGGTTTTACCGATAAACCAGAAGTAACCATTAAACCATCTAAAATATTTACAATTTTTAAGTCCTCTTCTTTTGTCGCAGGTCTTGCGTGATTTAGTGATAAAACGATTTTATCGCTATAATAGTAAGAACCCCAAGCAGAGGCAATCGAAAAGATAAGAGCAAACACGATAGAAAAAGGTCCTAAACGAAAAGCGTGACAAATGTAGTAGACAATTAAAGTAATGACAACAACAAAAATTGCCACAATCACACCAGATTCTAATTTATTTTTCTTAACATTTTCAAACATTTTTTACAATCCTTGTATCATTATTTAGGTTTTTAAAATGGGATGTACCTATAAACCTATATTTTTATAAATAAAGCAAAAGACTGGGAAAATTTTAAACACTCCAGCCTTTTTTAAGCTTTCTATGAATTGGAACCAAAATCTACTTTAACGTTTTTTCTAGCTTCATTACTTTCTGCTTTAAATAAGTCACTAGGCTTAAAATTAAACATACCAGCAATGATATTAGAAGGAAATACTTGTAATTTAGTATTATACATCGTTACGGTATCATTATAAAATTGTCTAGAAAAAGATATTTTATTTTCCGTATTTCTCAATTCCTCACTTAAATCTGCAAAATTTTGATTTGCCTTCAATTCTGGATAATTTTCAGCAACTGCCATAATTGTTTTTAAGCTAGTTGATAATTGATTATCCAAATCAGCTTTTTCAGCAACACTACCACTATTAGCCCAAGAAGTTCTAAGGGCAGCAATTTTTTCAAAAGTTTCTTTTTCATGTGTCATATATCCCTTAACAGTTTCTACAAAATTTGGTATTAAATCAAATCTTCTTTGCAATTGTACATCAATTTGGCTCCAAGCGTTATCGACTTTTACCTTAGATTGCACTAAACCATTGTACATTCCAATAACAGCAAGAACTACGACAACAACAATTGCTAAAATAATATAACCAATCATAATAAAATCCTCCTTATATTCCATTCTTATTATTATATACAAACTTATCATAACATATTAAAAAAATTTATACAATAAAAATATGAAAATATTGTGAAACTTTCATGAAAAATTGTTACAAGTCACAACTATTTAGCTAATTTACTTTTTTAAATATAACTGTGAATTGTAACGAAAAATCATCAAAAGCTAGTAATACTTTAGAAAAAAAAGGCATATACTATAATAGAAAAGGAAATAAAAAATGGACAAAATGCCCGAAAAATACAATAAAAGACCAAAATTTGACAAAACCAAATAACAATGATATACTACAATCGTTTCCAAAAGGAGGAAGAAAAATTTATGAAAAAAGAAGAAAAAGCATCCTTATCGATTATGAAGATAATAGCCATCAGCATCATACTAATTCTAATTTCAGGAATAGGAGTAATGGCAGTAAACACCAATTTAAATGACGTAAAAATCATACTTCAAAATGGATATGAAATGACGGCACTTACTTCTAAAACCAAAGTAGCTGACATATTAGAAGAAAACAATATTATATTAGAAGAAAACCAAAAAACCATACCAGACATAAACAGTGAAATCACAGCAGGAGAAAGCATCAAAATAACGGACAAATCTTACAACGAAGTCCAAATTGCAAAAATATCACAAGAAGGGGTACAAACATCACTAGACCAATTACTAGAAAACTATGCACCCGTAACAGAAAAAATCGTAGTAGAGCAAGTAACCATTCCTTATGAGACAGTAACCAAAAACTTAGCAGAAGGCTCAAGTGATACCAACAACAAAATTTTACAACAAGGGCAAGACGGATTAAAAGAAATGACTTACAAAGTAAAATACCAAAACGAAATAGAAATTGAAAAAACACTACTAACAGAAGTAGTTGTAAAAGAACCAGTAAACAAAATCGTACAAGTACAAAAAACAGTAGCAAGCTCAAGAGCATCTTCTATGCCAAGAGCAGCAAGTACAGGAGCATCAGCAGGAGGAGCAACTTATAAAGTAACAGCATACTGTTCATGTGCAAAATGTTGTGGAAAAACAAACGGAAGAACCGCATCAGGAACCAGAGCAACACCAGGAAGAACTGTTGCAGCTTCAGGAAAATTCGCATTTGGAACCAAACTAAACATTGGTGGAAACACCTATGTAGTAGAAGATAGAGGAGGAGCCATCAGCGGAAACAGAATTGACATCTATGTAGGTTCACATGCCGAAGCTTTGCGTTGGGGTGTTAGATACTTACCAGTTGATGTTATAAACTAAAATGATTTTGAAGACGGTGTTTTTGGGACACCCTTAGCTGTGAGAACGTAAATGAGCTACAGATAAGCTATGTCAAAAAACATCACCTATAAAAAACTTGATTAATAAATGAAAAGTAGCAAGAACAAGGAAACTTGCTATTTTTTTAAATTTATAGTAAAATAGTGCCAAGATTTTAGCAAAAATTAAAGTGTGGGTAAAGCATAAAGTCAATCTCATGATAATTTACTAAATAGCGAAAGAAGGAAGCAAACATGAAACTAATCTCGTGGAACGTAAATGGAATACGAGCCTGTGTAAACAAAGGATTCGAAGAATTTTTTCAAAAAATACAAGCAGACATATTCTGCATTCAAGAAACCAAATGCCAACCAGAACAAATCGAACTAAACTTTAAAGGATACCACAGCTACTGGAACAGTGCCGAAAAAAAGGGATACTCCGGAACGGCAATCTTTACTAAACAAGAACCCATAGCTGTAACCTATGGCATTGGAATCCCAGAACATGACAAAGAAGGAAGAATTATCACCTTAGAATTCCAAGACTTTTACCTAGTAAACAACTACACACCAAATTCCAAAAGAGGTTTAGAAAGACTAGAATATAGGCAAGTTTGGGAAGACGAAATTCGAAAATATCTAATAAAATTAAACAAAACCAAGCCAGTTATCATGTGTGGAGACCTAAACGTAGCCCATCAAGAAATCGACTTAAAAAACCCAAAAACCAATCGAGGAAACGCAGGATTTACTGACGAAGAAAGAGCCAAAATGACTAAGCTACTAAACTCTGGATTTACCGACAGTTTCCGTGCCCTTTATCCGGAAAAGCAAGAAGCCTACAGTTGGTGGTCTTACATGGGAAGAGCCAGAGAAAAAAACGTAGGCTGGAGAATTGACTACTTTATCGTATCGAATAGCATAAAAGCAAAAATAAAAGAAGCAAGTATTTATCCAGAAGTGATGGGAAGTGACCACTGCCCAGTAGGACTAGAAATTGAAGATTAGGCAAGGCCTGTCCCAAAACACGACAAATGGGGTATGATGGTGCCTGTCCCAGAACACGACATGACAAGAAAAAAGAAAGAAGGAATGCCAAGAATGAACGAAATTAAAAACCACGGAAAAAAATGGCTATATTGGTTTATTTTAGGAGTAGCCATTATCGTAGTATATAAAGCCTTAGATAACTTTGGCGATGTAATGGGAGTAGTTGTTAAATTTTTTGACATTATTACGCCATTTTTAGTAGGTATCTTTATTAGTTACTTACTATATATACCATGTAAAAAAATTGAAAAAGCATATCGAAAGTCGAAATTAAAGTGGATAGCAAAAAAAGCAAGACCATTAGGGATTTTAACTGTAT
>CANRXN010000072.1 GCA_947643945.1 uncultured Clostridium sp. | reverse complement strand
GTTCAAACTGTCTATGTTATGATATAAGAATATGTATTGGTTAAAAAATATATTTTCTTAAATGATGGTAAAATTGACTTAAATGCAGATTTTTATATTCATTCTTCTTTGCTGAGCGATTATAACAATTATGTTAGTTGTAAAATAGTAGATGGTGGCATGTTACAATATGCACATGATTTCACTTTTGCTACCTTTGCCAAAGGGCAAAAATTAGCGAAACATCAAATTAATGGAAGTAAAGAAACCATTAAAAGTGGCGATATTTATGACAAAGATTATATTGGCATGTCAAACGATACCAGCATTTGTTATGATTTAGGAACTATCCATCCACAAGAAAAAAAGACACTAGAAATTTGTGTGGCAATTGGCGAAAATAAGAATATATCAGCCATTGAAAATGAAATTGAAAGAATTAAAAAGATTGATTTAAATAAAGAATATACGACTACAAAATCATATTGGAGAAAATATGTCAAAGACCATAATGGGTTAAACCTAAAAGCCCCACAAAACAGTTACGAAGAAAAGATTTATGATATTTACAAACGAAGCATTTTATTATTTCCACTTTTAATCAATAACGAAACCGGTGGAATTATTGCCTCAGCAGAAGTAGACGAAAACTTTACGCAATGTGGAAGATATGCTTATTGTTGGACGCGCGATGCCGTATTTATGACAAAAGCATTGGATATTTTAAAAATGCAAAAAGAAACCGATAAATTCTACAAAGTATTTTGTAAAAAAACGCAAAGTAAAAATGGAATGTGGGAGCAAAGATTTTTTACGGATGGAAAATTAGCTCCCGCATGGGGGTATCAAATTGACGAAACAGCGAGTGTTGTGTATGGTGTGTATGAGCACTACCAACACATAAAAGACGAAAAATTCTTAAAAGATAATTTGACGATGTGTGAAAAAGCAGTTGACTTTTTAAAACGTTATATAAAAGACTGGTTAAAAGTAGATAGCGAAGATCAACACGATAAAGATAAAGTAAAACAAGAAATGGAAGAAAGTCTAAAGCAAAAAGGGCATAAATACCATGTGAGTTATGATCTATGGGAGATGTGCGAAGGAATTCATTTATACTCTTTAGCAAGTATTTATGCAGCATTTGAATGCATTATGCGAATTTATCGTGTGTTAGGAGACAAAACATCAAACTTTGAAGACAATCGACTAAAAGACGAAAAAATCATAAAAAGTGAAAGAGAGTTAGAAAAGTTACAAACCGAAATCAAAAAATATATCAATCAAAATATGTATGACGAAGAAAGAAAAACCTACTTAAGAAACACCGAAGACCAAAAAATGGACATCAGCATAATTGGTGCAGTTACGCCATTTAATATGTTTAAACCAAAAGAAAAGAAAATCGTAAACACCATAGAAAGAATCAATCTATCCTTAAGAACTTACACCGGTGGCTACCAACGATTTGAAGGAGACCATTATAGAAACCGGAAATCCATGGCCAATTGCTAATCTTTGGATGACCCTATACTACCTAGAAACAGGAGAAAAGAAAAAAGCCAAAGACACATTCGACTTTGTCATAAAAACAGCAGGAAAGCATAGCTTCCTTGGTGAACAAGTCGATAACACTACCTTGCAACCTAATTGGGTACTAGGACTAGGATGGTCACATGCCATGTTTATCATCGTCCTAAGTCGTGTTTTGGGACAGGCACACAGCTAGACACTTTGTCGCAAATTGGGACAGGCACCAAACAAGACATTGTGTCGTATTTTGGGACAGGTTGATAGGTGAAAAATGTAAAAAAACCAAAAAGAGTATAGCCAAATAGTAAAAAATGTGTTATACTCTTTTTATTATTTAAAAAATTATAATAAGAAGGGAGGTAAAATAAAATTGCCGAGGCAAGCAAGAAGGAAAAGTCATAGTAATATATATCATTGTATGTTACGAGGTGTTAACAAACAAGATATTTTCTTCGAAGATAAAGATTATTTAGAATTTCAAGATATTATTAGAAAAAACAAAAAGAAATTTTTATATCAAGTATATTCATATGTTTTAATGCCAAATCATATTCATTTAGAAATTAAAGACGAAAATTGTAAATTATCTCAAATTATCCACAGTATAGGAACTAGTTATGCTAATTATTTTAATAAAAAATATAAAAGGGTAGGTCACTTATTTGAAAATAGATTTAAAAGTAGAAATGTTGAAAATGTGTATTATATATTAAATTTGGCCAGATATATTCATCAAAATCCCTTAAAAGCCAAAATTAGTACTATGGAAGAATATAGATGGAGTAGCTATCCAGAATATTTCCAAAAGAATAATTTTGAAGAGGAAAATAAAATAGTAGATACAGATAAATTGTTAGAAATATTCTCTCCAGAAGATAAAAATAATACAGAAGAATTTTTAAAATTCAACATAAAAGGTGTTGATTTTCAGGAGAGTACAGAATTACTAGAATATGAGATGAAAAATAAGCTAACAGATGAGGAAGTGATTTATTTTATAAAAAAAGAATTGGAAATTGACAATATTCAAGAGATACAAAGATATCATAAAACTTATAGGAATGATATTATTCAAAAGATTAGAAAAATAAGAGGAGTAACACAACAACAAACAGCAAGAGTACTAGGAATTAATATTAGAACCGTACAAAGGGCATATAGAGAGAAAAAAGAGTTATATTAAATTTTGAACCTGTCCCAAATTGCGACACAATGTCTGGTTTGGTGCCTGTCCCAAAGCTAGCCCCCGAAACTAGCCAAAAAAAATAAAAAAGTACTTGCAAAGTATGTTTTTTTGGTATAGAATTGAATTGCCTAAGTAAAATAGGTAATACTATAGTAAAGAGTAGATGCTAATTAATAGAAAAAAGCATCGAGAAGGAGGAAATGTTATGTCAGTAAAAATTGGTATTAATGGATTTGGAAGAATTGGGAATTTATCTTTCCAAGCAGCTTTAAAGAAAGAGGAAGTAGAGGTTGTAGCGATTAATGACCCATTTATTACAGCAGATTATATGGCTTATATGACAAAATATGATACGGTCCATGGAAAGTTTGAAGGAACAGTAGAAGGTAAAGATAATGTTTTAACTGTTAATGGAAAAGAGATTAAAGTATTTAATGAGATGGATCCACATAATATCCCATGGGGAGAACTAGGTGTTGATTATGTGTTAGAGTGTTCAGGTGTGTTTACAACTCTTGAAAAAGCACAAGCTCATATTGATGCAGGTGCTAAGAAAGTAATTATTAGTGCACCTTCAAAAGATGCTCCAATGTTTGTTATGGGTGTTAACCATGAGGAATATGACCCAAGTATGAACATTGTATCAAATGCATCTTGTACAACAAACTGCTTAGCACCACTTGCTAAAGTTATCAATGATAATTTTGGAATTAAAGATGGATTGATGACAACAGTTCATGCTATGACAGCAACACAAAAAACAGTAGATGGAGCATCTAAAAAAGACTGGAGAGGTGGAAGAGCAGCAGCTAGCAATATTATACCATCTTCAACAGGAGCTGCTAAAGCAGTTGGTAAAGTTATTCCTACTTTAAATGGAAAATTAACAGGTATGGCATTTAGAGTTCCAACAGCAGATGTTTCAGTAGTTGATTTAACTTGTAACTTAGAAAGACCAGCAAATTATGAGGAAATCTGTGAAGCTATGAAAAAGGCTTCTGAAAACGAAATGAAGGGAATTGTAGAATATGTAACAGATCCAGTTGTTTCTTCTGATTTTACAACAGACCCACATACTTCTATTTTTGATAGTACAGCAGGTATTATGCTTACCGATACTTTTGTAAAATTAGTTGCTTGGTATGACAATGAATGGGGATATTCTAATAAATTAGTTGATTTGGCTTGTTATATTGCTAGTAGAGGATAATTTTAATAAAAGGATGATAAAAAACTATCTAAAGTTTGAGACTTTAGGTAGTTTTTAAAATCTAAAAGGATTTAAGTGGAAGTGAAAAAGTTTATAAAATCTACTAAAAACATTACCAAAACCCCTTGCATTTTTTATCCCAAATTTGTTATAATAAAAAAGTAAAAACAAAAAAGAAGGGAATGTAAGAGAAAATGAAAAAAATGGTCAAAAAAGAAAACTTCATAACAAAAAAAGACGTTTTCTTAACTGTTGCTTTATTTTCATTTACATTTTAAAATAAGGAAAAAAGTATCCTTATTTTTTTTTATATGGAGGTAACAAATGCAAGAATTTAACAAAAAAATCGTATTAGAAGACGGAGAAGAATACTATGGATACGGATTTGGAGCAGACAAAGAAGCTGTATGTGAAATCGTATTCAATACATCCATGGTAGGATACCAAGAAATCGTATCAGACCCATCCTACACCTATCAAATGGTAGTAATGACCTATCCTTTAATTGGAAATTATGGAATTACAGACGACGACTATGAAACCAAGCAACCAACCATAGGAGGAATGGTAGTAAGAGAATACAATGACCTACCAAGTAATTTTCGCTACACCAAAACATTAGCAGAATACCTAGAAGAAAATGATATACCAGGAATTGCAGGAATTGATACCAGAAAATTAACCAGAAGCATTCGAGAAAAAGGAAGCAGAAAAGTAATCATAACCGATATCACAACTAGTAAACAAAAAGCATTAAAAAAATTAAAAGAAACAGAAATACAAAAAGATGCAGTAGCCAAAGTAAGTTGTAAGAAAAAATGGTATTCCAGAACAGCAAATCACAAATATAACATTGTAGCAGTTGACTGTGGCATTAAATTAAATATTGTAAGAAACTTAAACAAAAGAGGATGTAATGTAACTGTTGTCCCATACAACACAACAGCCAAAGAAATTATAGACTTAAAGCCAGATGGCATATTCTTATCCAATGGACCAGGAGACCCAGAAGATGTAAAAGAAGTAATCAAATTAGTAAAACAATTACGTGGAAAATATCCAATCTTTGGAATATGTTTAGGGCATCAAATGATAAGTTTGGCTTATGGTGCTAAAACTTATAAATTAAAATTTGGACATAGAGGTGGAAACCATCCAGTATTAAATTTAGAAAATGATAAAATAGAAATAACAAGTCAAAATCATAGTTATGCAGTAGAAGAAAAATCATTAGCGAAAACAGATTTAACAGTAACTCATAAAAATATTTTAGATGATACGGTAGAAGGGGTAGAATGCAAAAAAGATAAAGTATTTAGTGTGCAATACCATCCAGAAAGTGCAGCAGGACCACAAGACAGTGGGTACTTGTTTGATAAGTTTATTCGTTTATTAAATAAATAAATTTATCAACTTAACTTGAACGAGCTTTTGAAAATTTAACAAGTTTAAGTTAATAAAATGAATATTAAATAAGGAGAGATTAAAACATGCCAAAAAGAAAAGATATAAAAAGTGTATTAGTAATAGGATCAGGACCAATCGTAATAGGGCAAGCAGCAGAATTTGACTATGCAGGAACCCAAGCCTGTTTAGCGCTAAAAGAAGAAGGATACAAAGTAATCTTAGTAAACTCGAATCCTGCCACCATCATGACAGACACCTCGATAGCCGACAAAGTTTACATGGAGCCACTAACCATTGAATATGTAGCAAAAATCATACGTTATGAAAGACCAGATGCTATTCTTCCAGGAATAGGTGGGCAAACCGGCCTAAACATAGCAATGCAACTATACAAAAAAGGTATTTTACAAGAATGCCAAGTAGAGCTATTAGGAACCAGTAGTGAAAGTATTGAAAAAGCAGAAGATAGAGAAAAATTTAAAACGCTATGCCAAGAACTAGGAGAGCCAGTACTAGAGTCAATGATAGCCAATACCATAGAAGAAGGAATGGAAGCTGCCAATAAAATAGGTTATCCCGTTGTTTTAAGACCAGCCTTTACCTTAGGAGGAACAGGGGGAGGTTTTGCTGATAATGAAGAAGAACTAAAAGAAATTATGAAACATGCCCTAAAACTATCCCCAGTAGGGCAAGTACTAGTGGAAAAAAGTATTAAA
>CANRXN010000071.1 GCA_947643945.1 uncultured Clostridium sp. | reverse complement strand
GGTAATCCACCACTTGCCACTCTGCTAAAGTCCCAAATGTTGTTATCCCAAGTTAAGGTATTGGTATAGAAGCTTTCTTTTTTAACTTCTGTTCCATCTATTTCTGTAATTTTTCCTGTAAAGTCAATACCTGCTCTTGTTGTTGTTGATTTTCCTACATTTGATTTATTTTCATAGTTCCCACTAAAGTTCTTAAATTTATCACTAGCTGTTCTACCATCAAACTTATATCCTGTCGTTTGATTTACTAGAGTAATATTATTTTTTATGATAGAGTTACTTGTTGTTTGCCCTACAAAGCTTGCTATACCAGCATTTCCAGTAGCTTTTGTATGACTAAAACTGTTGATAATATAAGAGGTATTAACATAGCCAACTAATCCACCAATATCTTGGTTTCCTTGTACTTCTCCTATTGTATAACAATTTCTAATGATTGCTTTACTATAAATTTCTCCTATTAGTCCTCCAACTGCATTTCCTGTTGAACGTGCTTTTCCATTGACAGTACTTTCTTCTACTTGGCTTTGACCAGCATATCCAGCAATTCCTCCAACTCTTGTTGTTCCTACTATATTACTTCCTGTTACATGTACATTTTTTACAAAACTATATGCCATACTACCAACTAATCCACCAACTTGTTTATTGGTAGCAGATATGGTAATGTTTTTACCTTGTACATTTTCCATTTGGCTATATTCTAGTGTTTTAGCAAATGCTCCTACATTCATTAAACTACTTGTTATATTACTATTTTCTACTTGTAGGTTAGAAATATAAGCAAATTTAATGTTATTAAAGATTGGAATTGTATTTCCTGTTAATTTGTGTCCTTGCCCATCTAGTTTACCCATAAAGTATCCATCGACAATAGCATTTCCTTCTGTTATGCTAGAGAAATCAATATCATTGTCTAATACATAGTAAGCACGAGGATTTTCGGTTAATTTTTGTTTAAATTCTTCTGCCGTTTTGATATGAACTTTTTGGATATTTCCATCTAATACTTCTGCTCTAAAGTCATCGGTTACACGTTTTAAGTAATGGTAGTTCACTCTTCTAACATTCGTACTACTGCTAACATTTCTATCATTGTTTGAAGCATCTAGTTTTAATGCATCTACATATTTTTCTACTAATTCATCTGAATTTAAGTATGGAATGGTATTCCAACTATCTTCCATCAATTCATAACGCATTGTTTTAAATTTCTTCCATGTCATATCTGGGTCTTTGGTTACTTTTTTAATGGCATCTAAGTCATTATTACTCTTTCCACTAAAGTAGGTTATATATCCTCCGTCATACCCACCAATTCCTAGCATTTGCCATGATGTGTAAGTAAATCCATAAGAATGGGTTCTTCCTTTTTCATTATATGGTTGATACCAACGTCTTATATACATATGCTCTGAACCATATAATCCTTGTTCTCCCGTTTGTGTAACTGGTTTAGTTACACCTGGTTTAATGGTAATTTGATTATCATAGATGTCTTCCACTGTTTTTAAGTCCATTTCTTCAAATTCTTCTTTGGTAATTGGTTTCCATCCTACGTTAGCATAATTTCCTGGTGCATTTGGATAGTAAATTTGTACTGCCACTTTTGCTTGTTCTTCTGGTGTTAATTGTAAAAATGCTTTTGCTTCTGCATAGTCTAAAAAGTCTATTGCTTCAAACATTCTTTTATAATAACTTTCTATTTTTTCTGTAGAGTTAATTCTTTCGGTTGTTAAGTTTGTAGTAATTACTTGACTACTATCATAATTATAACTTAAGTTAAAGTTTACTGCTCCATCTCCAAATCCTTGGGTTGTATTTCCGTCTGTATAATCCTCTGTTCCTGATCCATCATTATTGTTACATCCACCGACTGGTCTAAATCCATTTCTCTTAAAGAATAAGTAGTTACATTGGTTATGACCTGTTTCATGTGACCAAGTACGCCCATAACTTGTTAATGTATTATCAACAACATAGTAAATTCTTTGGGAACCAGAATAAGCTGCTACTGCTCTTATGGTAAACCATTCATTTAATAATTCATTAAAGTTTTTACAGAAAGGGTCAGTTGATTTTCCTTTTTTCTGTTCTCCTAACACAGGTAAAACCGTTGTATCAATTGATATGTCACATACTTTATTAAAGATAGATGGTTCGATAAAACCTGCTGCTGTGGTATAAAATACACCAATTTGGTTAGCAAAATTTTTCATTAAATTTTGTAGATTTTGAATTTGTGCTTGATTTCCTGGTTCTCTTATATAAAGTCTTTGAGAACCTACTAAAAATGTCGTTGGTGCTGATATCATATAGCCTGAATCTTCTGGTAAGGTTAACATTGGTAAAATAAATTTTTTCTGTTTCTTTAGTTGTGTCCAAGCACGATAATCAATACTGTCTTCATAGCCTTTTGCTGATGTTTCTACTAACATACCATTAAAGTTCTCTGCAAACCAATCATTTGGGTCTTGATTATTGGCAAACATTTTAATGTTATGTTCCACAAAATCACTAACTGTTGTGAAGCCAACACAAGGTCCTAAACTTTCTTCATAGAATAAGTAAGAAACATGAGTACCTAATGAAGTACTTGCTAAACATAAGTTTACTAAATTGTTTGTATTTACACCTGTATTGTATAATTCTCCTTTAAAGAATACAATATCACTTACTTTCATGTTACTAACTTCAAAGCCATAAAAACGTGAATAATAGTTATAAGCAAACATAAATTGTTTTAACTTATTCGTACTTTTCGTTAAATAATCATAAATATAATTGTTTAAAATAGAATTATCTATTGTTAAACTATATCCATTTACATTTCCTAAAAAGTTTAAAACAAATTGTTTTGCACTTTCTTCTGTTTTAATTGTTTCATTAAAGAAGTCTTTATAAATACGGTCTCCTAAGTTGATTGGCGCTACTAATGGTTTTAAGTCTCTGTCATAATCTAACGTTAGAATGTAGTCCACTAATTTTTTTACAATTTCTGCATCTTGTTTAATAACATATTTGTCAAAGTTATATTCAATTCCTAGTTCTTCTAATTTATAAGATACCACATGGTTATTCATGTTTTTAAACTTCACTTGGTATTGCTTTGTGGTGTCATCTGTAAATACTACATTGATATGGTCTATACTTTGATGGTTTTCTTCGGTAAGAGTTAGCACAAATTCATTTTTATCATTATATGGTAAAATGGTTTTGATTTGTTTTTGGTTTAATACGTCGTCTTCACTAATTCTTGCCCCGTCTACTACCAAATATTTTGCGTCAAAGAATGGCATTAGTTTGTATAGGTTTGAATAGGCTACTTCTTTTTTAGGGTCATAGTCTTGCATCTTCTTTAATCTTTCCACATCTGGAATGTAGTTTCCTGTCGTTGCCCCTTCTTGTTTGTTATTTGGGTCATAACCTTTTAAAGTTGGTATATTTTCATAGTTTTTATCGTCTAAATTCCAAATTTGGTCACTAAATCCTGCTTGCTCTTTGCAGAATTCTCCACTAAATTCATTTTTAGCAAATTCTTTAATTCGTCCACTTGAATTTTCGGCATTTGCTGTTAAATTCGATTCTGTCATTTCGTAATTGAAGGTATCTGGGTCTAATGTAATAGCACTTCCATGTGTTTTATAAGATTTGCTCCCTTGCGCTAAACTTATATTTTGTACTAGTTTAATTCTTCCTGCACCATTTGCATTTCCAGCAATTCCTCCTACGTTACCTGGTCCTGACGTTCCATTGATATTTACTTTTGCAATACAATGTTTAATGGTATTTTGTTGATACATAGAATCTTGAACACCACCAACAATTCCTCCTACTTCCCAAGAGCCTTGAATTTCTCCTGTTACATAACAGTCTTCTATGGTTGAACCATATCCTATTTCACCAACAATTCCTCCTACTCTTCTAGAACCCGCTCCTCTTTGTGCTACTATGGATAGATTAGTAACACTACATTTTTCAACTCTACTACCACTTAATCTTCCTGCTATTGGTCCAAATGTATAGAATTGGCTATAAGTAGAAATGGTAGAATTTTTGATGTGGACATTGCTAACAACTGTTTTACTGTAAATTTCATTGGCAATAAATCCTTTTTGCCATACACCTACTTTGCTTGTTATATAAGCATTTTCTATCACAAGGTTTTTAATGGTTGCTCTTTCTATTTCGCTAAATATTGGTTTTTGTAAATTGTAGATGGTATGCCCATTTCCATTAATGGTTCCCTGGAACAT
This sequence comes from uncultured Clostridium sp., assembly GCA_947643945.1. Taxonomy (GTDB): domain Bacteria; phylum Bacillota; class Clostridia; order TANB77; family CAG-508; genus CAG-269. The sequence continues at coordinate 1,805 of CANRXN010000071.1, read as the reverse complement.
AGCGTCTCCAAAATAGGTTAAGGTATCTACTTCATATTCAGAAGCATCATAATCTTTGGTTAGGTTAAAGGTTCCTGTTGGATATTGTCTCATTTGATAAAGTAAGTCTTCAAAAGATTCATTTTTTACAGAAGAACCTGTATTTCCCATAACACCAAAAGGTACTTCTACTTTTGCTTGTCTTTCGTCTCCTTTGTAGATTATTGTATTTTCTACATCTAATTCTAAAATAACTTTTCTTTGCTCAATTCTACAAGATTTTATATTGGCATGCATATCTGGCATATTTTTCATTTTTACTTTTGCTACATAATTTTCTGGATTTTCAATTATTTCATTACTATCAATGTTCTTTACTTCCATTGGAAATCCATAATATATATGGTATAATCTAACATCTTGTATATCTTTTAGTTGGATTTTTCGTTCTGTAAAATCGATTTCTTCTTGTAATAGTATTTGTTCTTGGTATTCATTTTCTCCAGCACCTAAAGCATTGGTATCTAGGTCATAATTAGCCTTTACTTTCATGTTATAGTATTCACTATCTATTTTATCAAATGTGATTTGATTATTGCCTACTACTAAATTTTGTGTTTTGATTTCATTTTTATGGTCATCTAAAATTACAATGGTTCCATTTGAGATAGTTGTTTCTACGTCATTTAGGTTAAAGCTTGCCACTACCTTATTATTGTCATTATCGTCTTCTTTGTATCCAAAACTGGTAATGGTTGGTTTTTCTTTTAATACTTCGATTTTTATTTTTTGTTCTGGTTCTACGTCTAAAAATCTCTTATTGTTTAATATAATGGTTTCTAATTTGTATTCTTTTACACCACTTTCTTCTAGTCCTGCTAATTTAGTGGTATAAATATTAGTTCCTTCTGTGTGTGTTAATACATATTCTTTGCCATCTATGATTGCTTTTTCTGGTAAGAAACTGGTTGCATTGGTGCAATTAAAGCTTAGGGTAATTTCTTCGTTTTTCTCAAAATATTTTGTGTCTTTTTCTTTGTTTGCTGTTTTTAGGTCACTTACTTGTAAGTTATAGTCACCAACTAGCATAATTTTTGCTTCTCGAATGACTTGATTTTCTTCTATGTTTTCGTCACCTTCTGGATAACGATTATAGTTTGCAATAAATCTTGCTGTATATTCTTTGTCAATTTCTACATTTTCGAAAAGTACTCTTCCATGTTCGCCATCTCTTTCGATGGTTGGTTCTTGGATTACTTGCTCTGGCGTTCCGTCTACTGCTGGTTTTACTAATTGTACTTTTCCTGTGATAAAGCTATTATCTGGGTCTACTAATGTAAAGGTTACTGTTACTTGATTGTTAGCTAGGTTATCTTCTTGTTTGATTTCTTCGATTTTTGGTAGGTCTTTTAATACATTTACTTCTACAGTATTTTCTACAATTGCTTCGGTTTGGTCAGCAAAAATGATTTTACTAGCTGTTAACGCTAATACTTTTGCTTCTTCTCCTACTTCTGTAATTATTTCATAGGTTCCATTGGCTACTTTGGTAGCAATACAATCTAGGTTATTAACACGAATTTTTGCAACTTCACTTTCACTGTTGGTTTCTATTTCATATGTGATTTTTACAGTTTCTTTCTTTTCTAATGTGGTTGGTTCTACTTTTGCATTTTTTATGGTTGCAAAACGATTTGCTGTAATTTCTTTTTCAAATAGAACACTGTCTGTTATGATATGGTCTTCTGTTTCTTGGTAATTTGCAATTACTTTAATAATGTAACTATCTGTTGTTTGGGTGTTAAAGATTTTTTCTATGTTTCCAT
>CANRXN010000070.1 GCA_947643945.1 uncultured Clostridium sp. | reverse complement strand
AGTAATTGGAGGAGGAACAGTAATAAATACCTTACTTTCAGGCTTAAAAAATTACACCAGTAATTTAACAGCAATTGTTGCCATAACCGACTATGGAGAAGAAGCAACCAACTCAAGAAAAGAATTAGAAATGTTACCATTGCAAGACGTAAAAGACAGCATCATTTCGCTTGCAACAAAAGAAGAAGGCGAAATGGAAAAACTATTGAACCATCAATTTAAAACTGGAAGATTAGAAGGCTTAGACTTTTTAGATGTCTACTTTTCAGCCATGAGAGAAATCAATGGAAACATAGGAAAAGCAGTAATAAAAAGTAATGAAATACTAGGAATGGTAGGAAAAGTAATGCCAGTTACCTTAGACGAAATGAACATAGTAGCAGAACTTGCAAACGGTTACATGGTAGAACAAAAATCTAAAATTCAAGAAATGACAATAGAAAAACTAACTAAAATCAACCGTATTGTCTTAAATCCATCAAACTGTAGAGCAACACCAGAAGTAGTAGAAGCAATAAAAAAAGCAGACTGCATTATCATAGGACCACGGAAGCCTATATACTAATGTTATTCCAAGCCTATTAGTAAATGGCGTAGCAAAAGCCGTAAAAGAAAGCCCAGCCATCAAAGTATATATTAGCAATATCATGACAGAACCAGGTCAAACCGACGAATACAGTGTATCTGACCACTTAAATGCCATTATTGAACATTGTGGAAATGGAATAGTCGATTACTGTATCTATGATACAGGAGAGGTCATTCCAGAGCTTATTAAAAAATACAACAAAGAAGGACAAGACTTAGTAGAGCAAGATATTGATAAAATAAGAGGCATCAAATTCTTGCAAAGAAATCTATCAATGGTGGCTAATAGCCACATAAGACATGACCCAAGGCTAGTAGCAGCCTCTGTGATAGAACTAATTTGTGACGACTTACGATACCAAGACAAACAAAATGACCCACAATATTTGATGTTAAACAATAAATTAAGACAAGAAAAAAGAATTGGCAAAATCAAAAAAGCCATGAAGAAAAAAGAAAAAAAGAAAAGCATGGAAGGAAAACGCCTTAAAACTACCAAGAGCAAGAGCAAATTTAGTAGTAAATACCAAGATAGAATTGAAGCCATTCGTGAAGCAGACGAAAAATTTAAAAACACAGAAGAAACAAGCAAAATGACAAAAAAAGAAATCAAAGAAGAAAAGAAAAGACAAAAAGAAGAACAAAAACTAGAAAAGAAGCAAATAGAAGAAAAAATAGAAAAAATAGTAGAACCAACAGTAGAAGAAGCTGTAGAAACCAAAATGGAAAACACAAGACTAACCACAGAACAAGACTTAGAAAGAGCAAGACAAAACTTAGAACATATGTTAGAAGCAGCCAAAGCAGACTTAGAAAGAACCAAAATAAATAGCCAAGACATAGAAACAAAAGAAAAAGAATACGTAGACATTAAGCAAGAAATAGAAAACCAAAACCAAGAAGAACCATCAATTATAGCACCAATAGCAACCATCGAAAGGCAAATAAAAGAAAAGAAAAAAACAACTACCAAAAAGCTACCAGCCCATGCTAAAACGAAAAAAGAAGCAAAAGAAAAACCAAAAACAACCAAACCAAAAAGTGCAAGAGGAAGAAAGAAAAAAACAGTTTAGTAAAGATTAGCAATCAGGATTTTTGGGACGGGATTTTAAGGAACGTCCCCAAAATCCCGATTGAAAGGAAGAAAAAAGATGCAAATTACGAAGGAAAAACTAAGTTTAGAAGAAGGACTAAAGAAAGAATGGATTATCACAAATGGAATAGGAGGATTTAGTTCTTCTACGGTAATTGGAGCCAACACTAGAAAATACCATGGCTTATTAATTGCTCCCTTAACACCACCAGCTAGAAGATATTTAATTTTATCAAAGTTAGACGAAAGTATCGAAATAAGAAATAAAAAATATGATTTGTACACCAATGTAGGTACAACTTACGTTTCCCATGGGCACCAATACCAAGAAGAATTTAGAAGAGACTATGTACCCATTTTTAAATATAAAGTAGGAAAAGTAGAAATCACAAAAATGATAGCCATGGAATATGGGCATAACACAGTAGGTGTATTTTACAAAGTAAAGAACGAAGGAACCAAAGCAAAACTAACCTTAGCACCAGTAGTTAATTTTAGGGATTTTCACCAAATGAATACTAACCATTGTTTTGATGTAGCACAAACTGTAAACAAAACAAAGGTAAAACTAATGATAGATGGAAATTCACAAACCCCAATTTATATGAACTTAAGTGAGGGAGAATACAAAGAACATCAAAATGACACATTTTCTAATATGTTTTATTTAGAAGAAGAAAAAAGAGGATTTTATCCAGAAGAAAACCACAGTGTCCCAGGTGTATACGAAGTAGAAATACCAGCCAACAGTGAAAAAGAAATTTCATTTGTTTGTTCCTTAGAAGAAAATATTGAACAAAAAAATGTAAGAAGATTTATTAACAATGAAATTATCCGTTTAGGAGAACTATTTAACGAATCTTTACTAATTGATAACCGAAAAAGCAAAAAGACCAAAAAAGAAATAGAAAAAGACGACTTAGTCAAAACCTATTTAATGGCAGCTGATAGCTTTATTGTTTACCGTCCTTCTTTTAATCTACATACTGTAATGGCAGGTTATCCATGGTTTTTAGACTGGGGACGTGACACGTTAATTGCTTTTGAAGGCTTGCTTTTAATCCCCAAAAGATTTGAAATTGCAAAAGAAGTTTTATTAACCATGATAAGAGATGTAAAATATGGTTTAGTGCCAAATGGCTACTCTGGTTATGATAATAGACCACTTTATAACAGTGTGGATGCATCACTACTGTTATTCGAGCAAGTTCAAAAATATATACAATACACCGAAGACTATGAGTTTGTAAAAGAAAAATTATATTTGGTCATGCAAGAAATCTTAGAAAATTATGAAAAAGGAATTGACATTGACGATAACAACATTTACTTAGACAATGATGGCTTATTAGTTTCCGGAACAGACCAAACCCAAAACACATGGATGGATGCCAAATATGATGGCAAAGCCGTTACCCCAAGAAACGGAAAAGCCGTTGAAGTAAACAGCCTATGGTACAATGCAAACTGCATTATGGCAGACCTTTGCAAAAAATTCAAGCACCCAATTTTAGCCAAGAAACATAAAGAAATAGCAGGAAACTGCAAAAGAGCCTTCGAAGACAAATTTTATAACGAAAAAAAGAAGAGCCTATATGATGTACTACGGAGACGACCAAATAAGACCAAACCAATTATTTAGTATGAGCTTAACTTACCCTATCCTAACACCAAATTCTGTAGAAGCAAACCAAATGTTAGCAACAATTGAAAAGAAATTATTAAATGCTTATGGACTAAAAACATTAGCCAAAGGCGAAGAAAACTATGTAGAAATCTATGAAGGAGACCCTAAAAAAAGAGACACCAGCTATCACCAAGGAATTACATGGCCGTGGCTTTTAGGACTATATTATAATGCTTTAAAAAATAGTCTCCAAGCAAGCAAAAAAGCAGAAGAAAAGAAACAATGGGAAGAAAAGCTAGAAAAATTCATTGAAAAAACCACCAAAACCTTTCAAAAAGAACTTTTTGACAATGGTTGCATGGGCGGAATTGCCGAACTTTATGACTCTTGCAAACCACAGCTTCCAAAAGGTACCATCAATCAAGCATGGAGCATAGCAGAAGTATTTCGAATTATTCTAAGAAAGTGATGTTTTTTGGGATACCCTTAGCTCAGAGAGCGAAAGCGAGCTACAGATAAGTAATACCTTTAGGTGCGGGGGGAAAAAAACATCGCTTTTGCCTTTTGAAAAAAGGAAAATTACATTAGGAGAGAAAGAATGATAACAATTGAAAATCTAGAAAAAGAACTAAAAAGTGAAAAACTACAAAGCTTATATCTTTTATATGGAGAAGAACTGTATTTACTAGAAACAATCCTAAAAAAGATAAAAAGCTTATTTGGCGAACTTATAAAAGGTATCAACTACATCAATATCGATGAAACCAATTGTAATCAGTTAATCCAAGACCTAGAAACTCCAAGCTTTGGTTATGAAAAAAAATTAATCATTGCCAAAAACACTGGGCTATTAAAAAAAGAAGGAAAGCGAAAAAATCCAGAATTAGTAGCCTTAAGGGAAAGAATAAATAGCTATCTAAAAGAAAATATAGAAAGCCTAAAAACAAGTGTGATATTAGTTTTTGTGGAAGAAGAGGCAGACACCAAACAAGAACTATATACAACGATTGATAAATTAGGTGTTACCTGCAAATTTGATTACCAAAAACCAATACAAATAGAAAAAAGAATGGAAGCAATTTGTAAAGCATATCAAGTGAAAATAGAGGCTAGCACCTTACATTATTTTATAGAATGTTGCGGAACAAACATGCAAGATATTATCAACGAAATACGCAAATTAATTGAGTATGTAGGAGAAGGCGGAGAAATAAAAAAAGAAGATGTTGATAAGTTAACAACCAAAAAATTAGAAAGTGTTATTTTTGATTTAACCGATTCCTTGGGAAAAAAGGACATTGCAAAAGCGCTACAAGTTTTAAAAAATTTGATTTATGCCAAAGAACCATTGCAAAAGATTTTAATTACTTTATACAATCATTTTAAAAAATTATATTTCGTAAAGCTTGCCCTTCGCTATAACAAGGATATAATCAGTAGTTTAAACCTAAAGCCAAATCAAACTTTTTTGGTAAACAAATATAAAACACAAGCAAACTTCTTTAAAGAAGACGAACTAAAAAATGTTTTGCAAAGTTTAAGGGATTTAGACTGCGATTATAAAATGGGTGAGATTGATTTACAGGTAGGACTAGAAACTATTCTTTGTAGATATTGTAGTTAGCTTTGGCATGATTTGGGAAGGTACTAGTCATGCTTTTTGGCGTATTTTGGGACAGGTATCAACAAAAGCTTTGTCGAAAGCTATCAACAAGTTTTTCTTGATTTTTAGAGCACTTGTAGTAAAATATTAACGAAGGAGGAAAGAATAAATACAAACTTTAAAAAGATTTCCTTTTATATATGAAAAAATAGATGAGGAAGATCATTTACAAGAATATAAAATTTTGATTCAAAAATAAAATTCCAAAAATGTATAAAAAATCACCCAAAAGGCAAAAATAGTAAAAATACAAATAAAAAATAGGTGATAGAAATGATAAAAAACAAAAAGAAAATAATGTTAATAGGAATATTGCTAAGTGCGACAATAGCAATAGCCATATTAATCATGGCTTACAAAAATAACAATTCGGTAGAAGCACTGTCCAAATATGGCTCAAGGGGAAGTGAAGTAAGCCAAATCCAAACCAAATTAAAAAGATGGGGCTATTACAACGGAAATGTAGATGGAATTTATGGCACGCAAACTGTAAATGCCGTAAAATATTTTCAAAGAAAAAATGGGCTAGCAGTAGATGGAATTGCAGGACCTGCCACTTTAAAAGCTATGGGAATCTATACTTCAAGTACAACATCTTCAGGGGGGGCTAGCAATTCAAGCAATGTAAATTTATTAGCAAGGCTAATTTATGGAGAAGCAAGAGGAGAACCTTATACAGGACAGGTTGCTGTAGGAGCAGTTGTTATGAATCGAGTAAAAAGCAGTTCATTTCCTAACAGCATATCAGGTGTTATCTATCAATCTGGATCATTTGATGCGGTAAGAGATGGGCAAATTAATTTGTCACCAGATGCCACGGCAAAAAAAGCGGCACAAGATGCAATAAACGGTTGGGATCCAAGCTATGGTGCGATTTACTATTTTAACCCATCAACAGCGACAAACAAATGGATATGGTCAAGACCAATGACAATCACCATTGGAAGACATAGATTTTGTAAATAATTAAGAACCAAAAGGCACATCAACTTTAGATGTGTCTATTTAAAAATCCCTTGACAAACCACAAGCAAATTGATAAGATATAATTGAAAAAATTTGTACCTAAAAAAGGGAGGCAAAAGTATGAAACTATATCCAAATGGGTACTTTCAAAAAGTAGAGCAAATTACAGAAAATTATTTACAACAACACCAAATAAAAGCCCTAATACTAGACGTAGACA
>CANRXN010000069.1 GCA_947643945.1 uncultured Clostridium sp. | reverse complement strand
AGTCCTATTCCATTTTCTGCTTCTTGACATGCTCCTGAAAAATTGTTAAATATTTTGTTCTTTTTTAAAAATTCAAAATTTGACATTATTTTTTCCTCTAATTATAATATTTTTTCATTTTTTACCTATTCTGTTTTCTTGCAAATACAATATCTTAAAAGTATTTATTCATTAAACTGCCTTGTAACTGTTTCATTTCTTCTAAATTATCTTGTAGTTTGATTTTTTGTTTGTTGATTTGTCTAACTATATCCGCAAATTGATTTTGTAATTCTATTGGTGGAATTCCAATTTTATAGTCTTCAAAAAATTTGATTGGTACTCTTTTTTGTCCTGCACTTCCTGACATCTTCATTTCTGCCTCTTTTCTAAATGATTGTAATGTTGTTAATGTATACAACCAAATACTGTTAATTTTTTCTTTTGGTCTAATAACATGAAATTCTGTTGAACCAAATCCAATATTATTCCTTAACCCTTTCGCTACAGCTCCTTTACCATTTTCCATACAAGGTGTAATTTTAGCAAAAAGAATGTCATTTTCTTTAAAATAAGTAAAACCTAATTTTACATCTTCTAACAATTTTATATTGCTAGTATCTATATCTCCTTTTTCAGATATCGCTTGCATTGATACAAAAGAGACTTCTATATTGCTATAATTAGATAATTCACTTTTCTTTGGATTTAATAAACAAACATTTCCAATTGTATCAACATACTTCCAACCTTTATTATTTTGTTTCAAATCTCCAAACATCTCAACAAACTGAGAATTAATAAGTTCATTTAATTCCTCTATTTGTTTTTTCCTAGTGTTTATTATTTTTTGTATTTTATCCAATTTATTTACAATATTGTTTTGTAACTCTAAAGTATACAATTTAATATCAATTCTTTGCAAATTCTGTATTGTAATTTGCGGTTGGGCTGAACCTGATATAACACTTTTCATATTATAATATTTTAGAAAATAATATAAATATTTCTTTAAACACCTATCCTCTTTTAAACAATCTAAGGCCATTGCATTACCATTTATATAAGCTTTTCCCTTTGTAATATGTATATTCCCACATGTTGCACCCCTGCATGTTATTAATACCGTCTCACTTTCATGATTATATTTATCATAATATCCTATAATTCCATTTGCTCCATATACAGGATATTTCCCTTGCTCTTTTAATTCTTTTGCAGCAATTGTCTTCCACTGTTTTGGACTACATATATCGACTAGTTTCACTGTCTCCATCACAACATCTCCTCCAACTCTTTCAAACTTTGTTGGATTTCTGCCTCCATGCTAATAACTCTTTTCAATATCACTTCTGGTTTTTCATACTCCTTCTTTTCCATTACAATTTCTTTATATTTATTAATCGATAAATCATAATCATTTTTCACAATCTCTTCTTTTGGTACAAAAAATGATTTTTCTGTCCTAGCTCTATTTTGTTCTTCCTCTGACTCGCGATTATGAAACCTTGTAATAATATCTGGAATGTCATTTTCCTTCACAGGCTGCCTTTGATCATCTAAACTAAGTCCATCTGCAGTCATATCATAAAACCAAACTTTATCGGTTCCACCTTGTGTAGTTTTCGTAAATATCATAATTGCTGTTGATACCCCTGCATATGGCTTAAACACTCCACTTGGCATAGATATAATTGCTTCTAGCTTATGTTTTTCAATTAATTCTTTTCTTATTTGTTTATGTGCATTTGAACTTCCAAATAACACACCATCTGGTACAATTGATGCACATCTTCCACCTATTTTTAGACTTCTTAAAAATAATGCCAAAAATAATAATTCTGTTTTCTTTGTTTTGGTAACTGCTAATAAATCTTTTGCTGTTCTTTCACTATCAATTGACCCTTTAAATGGTGGATTGGCTAGTATTAATGTATATCTTCCATTGTCTTCATTATCTTCTGACAAAGAATCTTTGTACATGATATTGGGATTTTCTATTCCATGTTGCATTAGGTTCATAGCTCCTATTCTAAGCATGGTTCTATCCATATCAAATCCATAAAACATCGTATTGTTAAAATGATTTGTTAAATTGTCTGTTAAAAATAAATCCCCACTATTCTTCCTTAAATATTCACCTGATTCTACTAAAAATCCTGCTGTTCCACATGCTGGATCCACAATGATATCTTCTGGCGTTGGCTTCATAAGTTCTACCATCATTCTAATAATATGTCTAGGTGTCCTAAACTGACCATTTACTCCCGCTTGGTTTAGTTTTGAAAGTAAATATTCATATACATCCCCTTTTGTGTCTCTTTCTTTCATTTCTAGTTTATCCATTGCTGATACTACTTTTTGTAACATAATTGGCGTTGGTATAATGAATATAGCATCTTCCATATATTTGGCATATCCTGAATTCTTATCTTTTGCAAGATTTTTAATAAATGGAAAGACTTCTTGGCTCACAACTCTAAACATTTTTTCAGCTGGCATATTTTTAAATTTGCTCCATCTACAATCTTGGTGTTTTTCTCCAAAGATTCCTTCTCTTTTTATTCTTAAAAAAGCATCATTTCTTTCACGAGATATCTCTATTTCATCTAAACCTTTTACAAATAAAAGATATGTAATTTGTTCAATTACAGTTAAAGGATTGGTTACCCCACCTTCCCAAAAGTTTGTCCATATTCTATCTATTATACTTTTTATTGAATTTTCCATTTATTCCTCCATCATTTCTTTATTATCGTATATTTTCTCTAATTCTTTCCCTTACTCATCTATTCTATAAAACTTTTCTATTTCTTCCAAAGAAACACCTAATCCTTTATCCTTCAATTTTTGACTTCTTTGGCTATAAATAAAATGAATTAGTGGCTTTCTTTCCCTATCTTCTGCTGAATGAATCATTGCATGACATCTTGGACATAAAGAAATATAATTTTCTATTACCTCTATACTTTTTTCAAATTCATTACTAAATTCCCTAGGAACAAAATGATGTGCTACTAAAAAGTTTCGTTTACTTTTTTTACTAGTAAAATAAAATCTATTACAATGGCTAAGACTTTCTAGTTCACATCTATAACCAGCTCTTTCTTTTGCTTTTTTCTTTAAAATATTGCTAACACGTCTTAATTCTTCAATATTTTTTGTACTGGTATCGTCTATCTTTTCTTCTTGTACTGTTTCTTCTTGTACGGCTTCTTCTTGTACTGTTTCTTCTTCCGTTTCTACTTCTGGTTTTCCGTTCTCTAAGTAATCAATTTCAAATATATTAAAATAGATAATTTCAAATACATCTTTGTTTTCGAAGACAAAATTTGTAATCTTCTTAACATCAATTCTTTCTATTTCTTTATATTTTTCAACAATAGTTATTATAAATTCTTCAAATGAAATGTTAGACATTTTATTGATGTAATTTGTGATAAATAGAATCTTAGCATTATCTAATAACATTTTTATTGTGTAATTACCACTATTTTGATATTTTTTAGATATGATACAATTCGTTCGTTTATTTCTCAAGTTATCTTCTACATATTGATGTAATTCCTGCTTTTGGGCATCATCCGCATCATGATATAAACTTAAAAAATCGCACTTATTTTTATATGGTCGATAAAAGGTATCCATATATAAATAGTTTTTATTAGCTAAATCTACTTTTTTGTTAATTTTGCTAGTTAGTATTTCTTTAATCGCAATTAGGATATTATCTTCTGTTATGCCAGATGCTAAAAAATTTTCAAATACATATTTAGTTTGACCTAAAATATAATTTATTTTTCTATTAAAATAAGAATCCAAAATTAATAAATATACTAAAAACCATTCTTCCTTTTCTGAAAATCTTTGCTTATTTTCAATAATTTTATCCATTACTAAACCTTTTTGGGTTTTGTAGTATACTCTTTCATTTTTGGAAAATAGTTTACTTCCAAACATTCTTACTGTTCTATGTTTATCTAGGTGTTGTCCATAAGAATCACTTTTTTTCCATTCACTTCTATTGATTCCATCTACCTCTTTAAACTTGTCGTAAGATTCTTTAAAATCCATAAGATTTCTAAATGATGTTTGCCTAAAGTAAAACATATTTCCATATATCTCTGGCTCATTTCCACATTTAACATATCTTTGAAAAGAATCTTCATCTTTCGACATCTTTTTGTATTTTTCTAGCAAATTCATGTTATACCTCCAGTTAGATTATACCACATAATGTCAAAAAGTAAAAGAAAAAGAATGTATATTTTTACATTCCCTTCACTTCACAAACAAATAATCTTTCCTTGTGCTTATTTAAATTCGTTTTCCCAGAATTAAAAAATCGATAATCCGTTTCATACATTCTTACCTTTCCCTTTTTTTGTAATATTTCCATCATATCCTCGTACATGATTGAGTTAACTGAAGATGTACTTTTTGCCTCATATGTATTATTATAAGATACAATAATATATTTGGCTCTTATATTTTCAATTAAATCTTCAAACACTGCCTTTGCATTAGACTTAGAATATTCACTCATAATATTCTTTCTTTCCATTTTTTTAGCTTTATTAAATACTTCTGGCTTTTTCCATTGTGCCACATTTTCTAACAAATGATAAAAGTTAGCATATTGTCTAGCATTATAAGGTGGATCGACATACATGACATCTACATCTATGTTTCTTACTAATTGATTTGCATCTTCGTTATAAATATGTGATTTTGCTTGATATTTTTTTACATTTATATAGCTTATTTTTAAATCTTTGAACTTAGGCTCCGTATTTAAAAAGCTTTCATAATGCCCTACCGTATTTGAGATCCTATCCATAGAGTATAATAAACAAGATACTAATATGTGATATTCTCTTTCATTAATTTCTTGGTTTTTATATTTATTTTCGATGTCCTCTCTTACATATCCAATTTTTTTAGCATCGTCATAATGATAATAATTGCCACTAAAATTGTCTGAAAAATAATTATCTTCTAGTTCTTCTGGTCTTATTTCATTATAGTTATCTATAATTTTTTTTATTTTTTCTTCTTTAAATTCTTCGTTCCCAAGTAATGCTCTATATACTACATAATTAGAAAATAGCAGGTCATTTACATAGGTTTCTTTCCCTTGGTTTAAAAAATATTCTGCTACTACACCTGTTCCCGCAAAAGGATCTCCAAAGGTTCTAAATTCTATCTTTTCTTCTTTTATTGTGCTGTCGATAAATTTTAATAATTTACTTTTATTTCCTATATATCTTCTGTTTTCTATGTTTAGTTCCACTTTTATTCCTCCAGTTTGTAATTGGTGATTAATATTTCTTCTTCTAATCCGTCTCTATTTTTTTTGTTGTAACTTGCTGATCGATAATGATAATCTATTTTGTTGATAAAGTATTTGTCTTTGTTTCTTTCTAACCAATCATACAATATTTCATTTTTTATATTTAGTTTTCTCTTTTGTAAGACATTGGATAAGGCAAATCTGATTCCTTTTTCGTGTAATTTGTCTAGCATTTTTAATAAGTCTTCTTCTTCTTCTTTCCCCCATCCATCGTTTTCATTGTATACAGCATCTGTAATTAAATATGGCGGATCTGCATATATAAAATCAAGTTCTTCTACTTCTTCTGGGTTAATTTCTCTAAAGTCTTTACAAATAAACTCTATTTGCTTTTCTCGACAGGTGTTGATATATTCTTTTAATTTTTCTCTGTTATTTTTATTCATGTCTGTTTTTCCTACAGGTATGTTGTATTCCCCTTTGCTATTAAATCGAATGTCATTATTAAAGCCATATATGATAAGTATGTATAGATATAAATTTGCTTTTTTTGTGTTTTTGTTTTTTAGATTGTTATAGTCTTGTTTTAGTCTTTTATAACCTTCTTGATTGTAGTTTTTTAGCCCATTATTTCCTTCTACATATTGTTTATAGTGAGAATAACCATATTGATACGAGTTTGATAGTTCATATTCTTCTATTGTTTTTTCTATTTTTTTGATTAAATTTTCATATTTTTCTTCTTTTAAAAATTTAAGTAAGTTTATAACTCTTGGATTGTTATCAATTGCTATTATTTTTTTTGCCGTCATGTTTATGGCTACCGTTGCTCCTCCTGTAAATAAATCCATACATTTGTTTACATTTTGCGGGAAGTATTTTATAAATTGTGGTAATATTCTATATTTGTTTCCTGTGTAATT
>CANRXN010000068.1 GCA_947643945.1 uncultured Clostridium sp. | reverse complement strand
CATTTTCCTCTAGAAGCTGTTATCCCATACTCTTGCCCTACAATATTTTTTAGGGCAACACTTCCGGAGTAATACAATAATTTTAGGTTTAACTAGTAATACTTGATTTCTTAAATAATTTAAACAAGCAAAGGCTTCGTCCTGTTCTGGATTTCGGTTTCCTGGTGGTCTACATTTTACGACATTAGCAATATAGACTTCCTCTCTTTTGATGCCAACTGCTTGAAAAGCCATATCCATTAATTTTCCTGCTCTTCCTACAAATGGCTCTCCGAAGCCTGTCCTCGTCTGCTCCTGGTCCTTCTCCAATAAACATGATGTTAGCATCTTTGTTTCCTACTCCAAAAACAATATTTTGTCTTGTTTTACACAATTTACATTTATTACAATCTATAATGGATGCTTCTAATTCTTCCCATTTCTCAAACATATGACTATCCTTAAAACCTGTCTTTTTCAAACTTACCCCTTTTATTATTATTTTTAGGCAAGAGCAGGTTTTCCTCCTTCTTTATTCTATACTACACAAGATTCTATTAATTTTATTTTTTGTCTTTGGTTGGTATCAATTTTTGCTTTTGTTCCTATTGGAATTACGGTTTTTGTGTCAATATGACCAAAGTTATTGGACTTGATAATAGGAAATTGATAGTCATTTTCTATGGTATCTAATACAATTTGCTCTAATGAAATGTTACTTTCATGTTGGTAATTTCCGAATCCACATTCCTTTAATTTGGTCAAATACTCCATTTTGCTTCATATGGGCTAAGAAGTGACTAACCATAGCAGGAGAAGATTCAAATCCTAAATCTTCGATAAATAGTATTTTATCTTTAAAATCTATCTTATATTTTCCGCTAACTAAACTATGAATTAAATTAAGATTTCCCCCTATTAATTGTCCTTGGGCTTGTCCTTCTTTTATGGTTTTATATTCGTCATTTTCTTTTCCTAGTTCTAAGCTTGCTTCTACAAATCTTTTTAATATTTCTTGCAAGCTATAGTCTGTTTCATCTGTTGCAATAGTTTTAAAGTTAGTTCCGCTAAAGGTTACTAGTCCAGTTTTAGCAGAGATTATATTGGTGATGGAAGTAATGTCACTATAACCACATAAGATTTTGGGATTTTTTTTAATTGCTTCATAATCCAAAAATTCAAAAATCGTGTTAGAATTGTTTCCTCCTTTGGCACACCATATCATTTTTACTTGCTGGTCTTTAAACATTTGGTTTATATCTTCTGCTTTTTCTTTTGCCCCGCTACTGTAACCGCAATGTATTTGAATAGATGTTTTTAGAAAGTTTTACTTGAAAGCCTTTTTTTTCTATTATTTCTTTGGCTTTTTTTAATTCTTCTATGTTGTCTCCTACAATTGGATTAGATGGTGCAACTACTCCGTATGGTATCTCCCATTTTTAGTTTGCTTGGTAATATCATTCTTCTATTCTCCTTTGCTCGTCATATTTTGTTTCTTCTTTATTACTCATAGTCTTCTCCTTCTATCTTTAGCTAAATATTATCTTAATTCAATTAATGCTGTGTTTAATCCATAGTCTTGTTTTTCTATTCGATAAGAATGGATTATCTTCGAATGGCACACACTACAAATGCCACTATCTATAATATTTTCTGGTTTCAATCCTTCTTTTTGCAAAATGATTTGATTGATTTTTACAGTATCGATATTCCATTTTTGGTTTGGAACCGTTTCTTTTATGATTTCTTTTTGGCTTAAATTTCCTATGTCTTTAAACTCTTCTTCAAAGCTTTGCTTTACTTCTTCTTCCACTTCAAAGTGACATTTTCGAATACTAGGACAAATTGCACAAATAATATCTTCTGGCCTGCAACCAAATTCTTCTTTCATTTTTTTAACAGTCTTAACAGAAATTCTTTGCAAAGTTCCTCTCCAACCAGAATGAGTATTGGCAATTACTTTGTTTTTAGGGTCAAAAAATAGTAATAATATGCAATCGGCATTAGTGGTAGATAGCATCATGCCTTTTTGATTGGTAATTAACCCATCGGTTTTGGCATATTGTTCTAAATTAAAATCTGGCTCGTTTTCCTTAATTTTTTCTTTTGCAATTTTTACTTCGTCCGTATGTGCTTGGTTGGTTTTTACCAGATGTTCTGGTTTAGAACCCATAGCGTGGCATAAAATTTCGTAATCTTTTAGTGCTTTTTGATAGACATCTTCTTGTAGTTTTTCTTTGTTTGCCTTGGCTGTTCTGTAATTTTTGTCTACCCCTATGCTGTAGGCATGATTAATGATATCTTGGTAGTCTAATAACTTTTTAAACTGTAAATATTCTACCCCATCTTTTTTAATATGTAAAACATTTTCATTCGATAAATCCATTTGTTCTCTCCTCTCCTGCTTTAAGCCATTTGTTTCATTTTATCATATTTTACTTCTTCTTTGGAATATTCTTCTGGCTTTAGTCCTACTCTTGTTTTCATAAATCGATTGACTAATAGCAATAAAATACCAAAAATAATACCTATTATAACCATACAGTAAGCCGTTTCCATTCTATCTAATAAAAAGGATGCTAGTATTCCAGATAAAGCACCAGAAACACCTTTTAGAAAATTATTGGCAGTAAAGATTTTTGTGTCAATCTCTTCGTTTGTGAAGTTACTTAAGTATTTTTCGATTAGTGGAAAATACATGGCTGTAAAGATATATTTTCCCAAATATGCTACCATAACTAGTAGAATTGCTATTTTATAATCGACTGCCATAATTCCAAATAGACCTGCCAGAATACAAGTTCCTATAATGGCAAATCCTAATACGGATAAGGTTTTGTTTCTTAGTCGATTATGTAATTTTTCTTGTTTTTTGCTTGCTATTCCTGCTATAACTCCTAACACCGAAAATAGAATTCCTAAGTAACTTGCTGAAACTTCTAATTCTTCCATCATGCTAATTTCATAGTTGGTTAATATGCTTATAATTCCAGCCATAACAGCCGAATATAAAATCAAACTTTTTACTCTTTCTGCTTTTAATACAAATTTAAAAGATTCTTTCAATTCTTTAAATTGGTCTGTACTTTGAATTTTCTTTTTCTTTGTTTTTGCTACTGGTTCGATAAATAAACAAGCCATCATTGTCGTTATCAATAATACACAAAGTGATAAAATTATTGGTATATAGGGATTTGCTTCATATAAAAATCCGGCTATAATGGTGCATATGGCATTTATGATGTAATATCCTGAATTTCCTTTTTGGCTTATTTTTGCAAATATTTTACTTTTGTATCGACTTGCTGGAATGGACTCGTTTAATAAGCTTGGTTCTGCACTTTCTTTGATGGCAAACGAGATAGCACTTAAAATTTCTGCTAATACTAAGTTAAATAGGTTGTTACTAAATATGATTACTACCATGTACAGACAACTTAAAATATTTCCTAAAATAATGCTGTTTTTTCTTCCTAAAAATTCAATGATAAAGGTTGCTGGTATTTGTGAAAACATGGTAAATAAATAGTAAAAAGAGTCAATTAAGACGACATCTGCTGGATTGATATTTTTTACTTGTGTTAAAAATAAGAAATTTACCGTGTAAAAAAATATGTAGTCCCAACTTAAAGTTTTATAGCTTGGAAATAGCTTCATGTTTCGTTTTCTCATTTGTATTTCATTTGTTTTTTCCATTGGTTCCTCCTAATCCCCATCTTCTAATAATTCGTCATATTTTCTTTCTTCTTTTGAATATTCTTCTGGTTTTAGTCCTACTCTTGTTTTCATATACATTCCCATTAATAAATATAAAATGGTAAATGCAATTCCTACTGTTATCATACAATAAGCTGTTGACATTTTATCTAATAAAAAGGATGCTAATATTCCCATAATGGCTGAAATTACATTAACAAATAGGTTTTTTGTCGCAAAAACCTTAGTGTCTATATTTTTATTCGTAAAGTTTCTAAGATATCGCTCAATAATAGTATAAAACATTCCATGAGCAAATTTAGTAATTAAGTACAAGACAATAATTAGCATTATCAAAATAGCTGAGCCTTCTGCCTTAAGACCTATTATTCCTGCTATTAAGGTACTAATGGAAATTATCAATGCCATGACAACGATGGATTTGTTTCCAAAACGATTGTGAAATTCATTTTGTTTTTTGGAGCCATAAGCAGATGCTACACTTAACGCTGCCGCCATAATTCCCATAAAAGCTGCTGGCGTTTTAACATCTTGCAATAAACTGGTTCTATAATTTACTAAAATTGATAGCAAACTTGCAATTAGTGCCGCTGCTAGTAGTAATGCCTTTACTCTTTCTGCCTTTAGTACATATTGAAAGCCTTGTTGTATCTCTTTTATTTGTCTTTTAACATTGGTTATCCCATTTTTCTTTTGTTTTTTAACTGGCTCTATGTAAAACATTGATAAAATGCTTACTAAAATAGACACCGCTAATGAACAGATAAATGGTAAATAGCCATTTATTTCAAATAAAAAGCCTGCTATTACTTTAGAAATTCCACTTAAAATAAAATATCCGTGATGCTCCTTTGGCATTTAGTTTGGCAAATATGCTACTTTTGTACCTAGAAGGTGGAATCGATTCGTTTAACAAACTAGGTTCTGCAATATCTTTAATAGATTTTGCCAAGGAACAAAAGAACATAGCTATGATTAAATCAAATAAATTTCCACTTAGCATAAATAAGCTTAAATATAAGCAATTTAAAATATTTCCTAATATGACACTATTTTTTCTTCCTAAAAAATCTATTATTACATTAGCAGGTATTTGCAAAAATATCCCAAAAATTGATTTGATTGATGTTAGTAATACTACATTGGCAGCACTAATGTGTTTTACTTGGGTTAAAAATAAAAAGTCAATGGTGTAATAAAATAAATAGTCCCATGCTAATTTTTTGTAGGTTGGAAATAGTTTCATGTTTCGTTTTCTCATTTGTATTTCATTTGTTTTTTCCATTGGTTTTCCCTGTCCTCCTTTGTTTTGATTTAATTTAAGAGCATTCTCTAGTCCCTAATATAGGGATTTTAAGGAACGTCCCTCAAATCCCTGTTGCATTTTTCTTATGATATCGTCTTTTGATTTTTTGTCAATATAGTTGTAGGTATTGCTTTTTTGTTTTGGGTTAAAGCCACATACTGTTTTGTATTCACAATATTGGCACGGCGTTTTGCCATTTTTATTGTATGGTTTTAGGTCTATTTTTCCACTTAATATTTCTTTTGAAATTTGCTTAATAATGTGGTCAATGTAGTCTTGTAATATTTTAAATTCTTCCTTTTTTACACCATTTGTCCACTTTTCGTTGACAGCCCCAGAGGCTGTTATGGCTGCTGGTACTAGTTTAGAGCTTCCTGTGGTTAGGGTGTTGTCATTCATTTTTATGATTTTTACATCGGCTAAGATTAAGCCTTTCATTTTAAAGTTTTTTCGAATTTGCTCTTCGATTTCTTCTTCGGTTATTTTTTTGTTTGCTTTTATCATTTGCTCTAATAAAGAAAAATAGAATACGCCTGCTGGCATGATGTCTTCTTCTTTGCAAATGGCATCCATATAGGTTAATAATTGAATTTGTAATCCCGCATATACCTCGTTTAAGTCTATGTTTTTACTAGAGGATTTATAGTCTATAATTCTTAAATATTTTCCGTCTTCTCCACAAGCGGTGTCAATTCGGTCGATTTTTCCTGTGATTTCAACTTTTTTTCCATCTTCTAATGTGAGTAAGATTGGCTTATAGTTTCCTTTTTTACCAAATTCAATTTCTGTTCCTTCGATTGAAAAATCGCTATATACTAAGGTTTGTATGATGTATTTTAACGCCTTTGCTACTATCTTTTTTAGTCGTTTTACTAAGGCTTGGTACTTGGCGGTTGAACGGAAAATAAAGTTTTTGGCTTGCTCTAAATTTTTATCAATAATTCTGGATACCATTTGGTAGATTTGCTCTTCTTCGATTTCGGCTAAAGCTAAGTCTTGTTCTCGTACTTGCTTAAAAAACTCGTCAATGGTTTCGTGCATAAAGGAACCCGTTTCAAAGGTATGGATTTTTAGGCTTTCTTTTTCTTTTAGTTTTAGTCCATATTGCAAGTAATAAGAAAAAGGGCAACTTCTATATTTTTCCAACCTAGATACACTGGTATTTAAGGTATTTCCATATAATTTTTCTATGTTTT
>CANRXN010000067.1 GCA_947643945.1 uncultured Clostridium sp. | reverse complement strand
TTTCCATCACACATTTGGATATTGGTAAAATTACCTGCAATTCCATTGTTTACATCTATATAAAGTCCATTGCATTTTGAAATAATACTATAATAGCCATTCCCTTCTTCTTTCAGCACCCACTTTTGATTATCTTCTCCTGTTTGTTCCCATTGCCATACATTTGCTCCTTTTTCAGTTGCTGCATCTCTTACCTCTATTGCTTTATTAGAATGTACAGCTACAATGCTATAGAATCCATCCCCTAAATAAGTTACTTTAAATTTCTTTTGATTTGCTGGTGCAAATTCATATAATTGTACATTTGCTCCATTTGCAATAGAAGCACCGATTGACATCTAAAGCGAAGATAGGGTTAATAGAAGAACGAATAATATAAGTTCCTGTATCTAAAGTTTTGGCACCTTGTACTTGTATTTCACTATTTTCCTTTACTCGGTCAAACCTAAATTTTTGTGCTGCCATTCCATTTCCATTACACATTTGAAGATTTGTATAATTATTAGCAATTCCATTATTTACATCTATATAAAATCCACTTAATTTAGAGATAATGCTATAATAACCATCGCCAGTACTTTTAATAATCCATTTTTGGCTATCACTTCCATCTTGTTCCCATTGATGCACATTAGCTCCTTTTTCAAAAGAAGAATCTTTTACTGCTAAAGATTTATTAGAGTGCAGAGCAACTAAGCTATAACATCCATCGCCTAAATAAGTTACCTTGAATTTTTTTTGTTTATCTATCGTGTATTCATATAATTGTACATTAGCTCCATTTGTATTTGATGCGCCATATACATCTAGAGCAAAGATAGGATTGATAGAAGAACGAATAATATAAGTTCCATCCGCTAATGTTTTGGTTCCTTGTATCGGAGTATCGTTTTTATCTCTTACTTTTTCAAAAATAAATTTTTGAGCGTTTAAGCCATTTCCATCACACATTTGAATATTGGTAAAGTTACCTGCAATTCCATTGTTTACATCGATATAAAGTCCATTACATTTGGAAATGATGCTATAATAACCATTTCCAACATCTTTAATAATCCACTTTTGGCTATCGCTACCATTTGCCTCCCATTGCCATACATTAGCACCTTTTCCTTGGGAAGCATCTTTTACATCTAATGATTTATTAGAATGCATTGCAATAATGTTATAATAGCCATCCCCTAAATAGGTTACTTTAAATCTTTTTTGTCCATCTACTGAATTTTCATATAAATGTACATTTGCTCCATTATCCTTAGAAGCACCATTAATATCTAAAACAAATTTTGGATTGATGGCTGAATGAATGGCATATATACCATCTTTTATAGTAGGTAAGTTGATACTGGTATTAACCACCTGATAAGTAAAAGTATTAGAAATTCCTTCATAAGTAATAGTAGCAGAATGCGTACCTATGGTATTAGTATTAAAATTAGAAATCGTATAATTCGTTACTTCCTTTTGACCATTTGTATAATTAGCAATTACTCTTAAACCTGTTTTATCTAAGCTTTCTCCCATTTCATAGGTAACCTTCGTAGGAGGTGTAACACTCAAAGAAATAAGACGATTTGTCGTTTCTTTTGCTTTAACCAATAACGTATTATTAGCTTTCTTAATACCTACATAAATAGAATTAGCAATAGCCACCAAAGAAGTATCATAAAAAGATGAGCCAGTATCAACAATAGTTCCTTCCATCGTAAACTTTTTGGTATCTTCTTGATAAGAATAAGTATATAAATTATTATTAGAAGTACCTATAATATACAAGTTTCCTTGGCTAACCACTAAATTAGGAAAAGATAATGCAAGAGAAGAAGAGATTGTCTCCCAACGACTGCCATCATATTCGTTTAAAAGTAATTTTGCACCATTTAAATCCGTTCCTAAAGCGATATATAATTTATTATCGAGTGATTTTAAATCATAATTATTAGCGTTAATACCAGTATGAATAGGATTGAATTGATTTGCATTATATTGATATAATAAAATATCTCCATTCATATTTTTAATAGAAACATAGATTTTATGATTGATTTCTCCTATCTTTGGAATACCATTTATTCCGCTATAATAGTCTCCAAGCTTAGTTAGTGTATTGCTATTTAAGACATATAATGTAGCTTTGTTAGAAGTAGAACCAGCAATATATAGTTTATTATCAATGTTACTAACCTCAAATTCATTTAAAGTTTCTTGATAAGAAGAAACGTAAGACCAGGTATTATTACCATCATTCCATTTATAAACATTTAGTGCATTGGTATTATTGGCTATTAGATATAATGTATTATTTAATTCTACTACTTTAATATTAGTAAAGGCATCTAAGGTTATATTACTAGTACCTTTTGTAACCCATTTGTTGTTTTCTAAGCTTTGGGTATATACTTTATTATTAGCATAAGATAAAGCAAATAGTTTATCTTTGTATTTCGTAATGGCAATATTTTTATTGGTATTGGCGTTTCCGCCAATTAAATCAGGAAGATTCTTGTTTTGCCATAAGTCAAAATTTTCTGCTTTGGGAATTTCAACATCTAATGTCATATAAGCTCCATTTGTTTTCGATACATTTTTTATAACAATGCCAGAATTACCTCCATCAGAAAAAGTAAGAGCACCATCTTTTAAGCCTAAATTCATATTAGCAGAACCAATGCTAGTTCTACCAGATTCTTGGGAAAGATAGGCATTGTAAACTTTTTGTTTTTCATCTGTTAGAGTAACATCATTTTGTGGTCTAAAGACATAAACTCCTGTTTTTCCATAATGGTTACTAAGACCTTCTACAGTAGTATCAACACGATAAACAATAATACCAGAACCGCCAATATGTCTATCTAAATTGTCAATACCAAAATCTTTTTTTCTATATTCAACGACAAAATATTCATAATCATTAAGAGGAGACTTTAAGATAAAAGCCTGATTTCCATCTGCATTGGATTGTAAATCTAATCGTAAGGATGTACTTTGGGTAATAGTTTCGATATCAAGCCATTTAGTGAATTCTTTTCTTAAATAAGCAAGCGGATATGACATCCCTTGGTTAGCAGAAGCCATAATATCACAAACATCAACAGGATAGTCGACAGAACTTGCATCACTCCTATATAAATCAGGAAATCCTAGTGAATGTAAGAATTCATGGGTAATAACCCCAGATTCATTATTGATAATAGAAGCTGGATTAACAATAGAAGCTGTATTAACAATATTATAAGTGCCAATATATTTATTTAGATATTTTTTAGCTTCTGGATAATCTCCTTTATGAGAAACAAAGGTAGAATGGTTGGTTGCCGTATAACCGTCTCTATCTTTGATAATAATAGTTAAATTATCAATATACCCATCGTTATTGTAGTCAACAATTTGGCTACTAATGGATGGATAAGTAGCAACGATTTGCTGGATTAGCGTAGAATCATTGTTTCTATCATAAGAATCTTGAATATTTATATTTAATTTCATTGGTTTAATGCTTCCATTTTCCAATTGTGGAAAGATATTTTTAACATTAAATTTTCCATAAGATATTTCTTTTAAATAATTGGTAAAGCTTCGTTTGCTAGTACCTTCATAAAGATCAATTAAAAAACTACTGTTGTCTTCGTAATATTTTTTATCTTCTTCAATTTGAGTAGTTGTACCATCGTAATAGGCAAAGAAAACTATATTTGCAAAGTTTTCACTTGGCTTATTGGATGCTTTTGCATTAGCTACAATAGGACAACTTGCAAGTAAAATAAATAAAATGGTAAATACTATTTTTTTCATACAATCACCTCAAAATTATTATATCATGAATGTTTTCGAAAATCTACTGTTTCTATGTATAACCTCATAAAAAATGGAAAAACTTTAAGCAAAGGAGGTTACTAAAAAATGGAGACTAGTAACATGAAAAACATGGTAGTTTTAAAAAATTTACCATCTAATTTAGTAGAAGAAGCCATTGTTATTTTAAAATCTAGCAAAAAAGTAAAGAAATTACAAAAAATAGAAAAGAAAAGAAAGGTTCCAAACAAAGAAGAACGACAAAAAAGAGAAAAAGACTATATTTTAAAAGAAGCGGAAATGCTAGTAAGTAGCTATATTTCTAAACTAGAAAATAACCATGAGCAAAAACAAAAAAGAGCAATCGAAAATTACAAAAACTATAAAAGATTGAAAAAATATGCTTATTTAGCAACCAGCATCATTATTATACAAGCAATGCTACTGGTTATTAAATAAGGAATAAAACCACTTTTTCCATCATAAGTTGTAAAGAACAAAACAAAGGAAGAGGTGTTTTTTTAATGGAAAGAGTTATGACAGTAGAAGAAAAAATAAGACGAGCCGAAGAAATCTATCAAAAAAGAAGGCAAGGGGAAACAAGACCGATTGCCAAAGTAACCGTCAATGAAAAAAAAGATATTAGATTATTACGAAAGATGATTATACAAATGTTAATTTGTGTAGCCATCTATTTAATTATATATGCTGTCCAAAACAATCAATATGTGTTTTCCAATGACTTTATTAATAAAGCAAATGAAATACTTTCCTATGATACCAATTTTTTAGAACTTTATGAAATGGTAAAAAATCAGGTGTTAGCTTGGTCAAATCAAGAAAAAGAACAAGACCAAGAACCAAAGCAAGAAGAAGGGCAAGAAGGACAAGAGCAAAACCAAGACCAAAACCAGGAAGGGCAAAACCAAGAAGTGCTAAACGAAGCAATTGGAGGAGCAACAGAAACCTTAGAAGAAGAGGCCCCACAAACCTTATCACAAGAGCAACAAGAAATTCAAGATATCAAAAATACAACAACCTTTATTAAACCCTTAGAAGGCGGTGTAATTAGCTCACCCTTTGGCGTAAGAGAAGGAGCAACTGGAACCGTTCCTAAAAACCATACCGGAACCGATATAGCAGCAAACCAAGGTACCAAAATAAAAGCAGCAACAGAAGGAGAAGTTGTTTTAGCTTCAAGCGAAGGAGATTACGGAAATCATTTAAAAATTCAAATTGGCGAAGTTAGCATAATTTATGCCCATTGCCATCAACTCTATGTAAAACAAGGAGACAAAATCACACAAGGACAAGAAATTGCAGAAGTTGGCTCAACCCGGAAATTCGACAGGACCACATTTGCACTTTGAAGTAAGATTAAAAGAAAAATGTGTAAATCCTGAAAGTATTTTAGAATTATAAAGGGAGGCTAATAGAAATGCGATTTCGAATTGATTTAAAAATATTCATTTTTATCCTTTTATTTTACCTTACCAAACAAATTGAAAGTTATGCCATGATTATGTTTTTTGCCATCTTACATGAGTTCCGGACATTTACTTTGTGGCTTAATTTTAGGAATGAAGCCACAAAAAATGGAACTAATGCCTTATGGCGTAGCCATATCTTTTAAATTAACACCAAAAGACTACAACAAAAAAATAAAACAAGCCAATTACCTAGAAATAAAAAAAATAGCTGTTGCCTTAGCAGGACCACTTACCAATCTACTTATTATGATAGTAATTTGGCAACTAAACATGAATGTTTTTGATGGTCTTATGATATTATATGCTAATTTATTGCTAATCTTATTTAACTTATTACCAATCTATCCATTAGATGGGGGAAGAGTCTTAAAAGGAATTTTACATATATTTTTAGGAAAAATAAAAGCGGAAAAATATACCAATACCTTATCATTTATAAGCCTAATGATAATTACGCTAATTTGTAGCATCTTAATTTATCTCGTTCAAAACATTGCCATTTTCTTTATGGTTTTGGTGCTTTGGGGACTATTTATAAAAGAAGATATCAAATACAAAAAAAGAAATGAAATCTATCATTTGCTAGAAAAAAACCAAAGCAATATGGAAAAAAGTCTTGAAATTAAATGAAATTAATAGTAAACTAATAGCAGGGATTAGGGGGACGTTCCTTAAAATCCCTGCTTTGGGGATTTGGGGATGCAAAGCGAGTTACAGCTAAGTTATCCCATAGAGACAATCCTTAATTGTAAAAGGAGAAATGTGCAAATGATAAAAGACAAAATAAAAAAGGAAAAAGGAATTTCATTAATTTCACTGGTAATAGCAGTATTAGTTTTAATGATACTTACTAATATTATCATTTATAATGCCAAAGACAATTTAAAAATTGGGAAATTAAAAGAAATGAAAAATGATATAGGAAATTTGCGTGATAAGATTTCTTCTTTTTATGCTACTAATGGAAAAATCCCAGCAAAATTGGTTTATGATAATGAAGATGCAATTGAAAAAATATAAGACGCAGGAGTTATCAGTGCTAA
>CANRXN010000066.1 GCA_947643945.1 uncultured Clostridium sp. | reverse complement strand
ACGGTTTCTACGTCTACTCCTGTCTTTTGTTCTCCTGCTAGTGCTTCTCCACTTAGTTTTAATAGTACTCTTTTATACTTTGTTTCGTGCAAATTTCCCACTCCTTTTAAAATATATTTTTGCTAACGGTATTTTATCATAGTTCTTAAAAAAATACAGCCTTTTTTTAATATTTTCTTAATTTTTTCCTATAATATAGTTACAATTCACATCCCTATTTAAAACTGTAGAATAACTAAAGAGTCATCTTATATTATTTTTTAGGAATGTATGTGGGGACCAACAAGTTACAATTTGTAAATAAAATTCGAAGAGCAACTGCACCACAGAAGTTTATCTACAAATTGTTAGCAGTTGGGAATGGATAAAAAATAATATAAGATAACTCTTTAGCTAATATAAATTAGCTGTGAATTGTAATAAAATATAAAAAAAGACTAAGGAGTGTCCCCTTAATCCCTAAAACAGGGATTTTAAGGAACGTCCCCAAAATCCCTCTTTTCTTATTTTAATTGATTCATTACTTCTTCGGCAAAGTTTGTTTCTTCTTTTTCGATTCCTTCACCTTTTTCAAATCTTGCAAATTCTACGATTTCACTATCTGTTTCACTTAATAATTGATTTACTTTTTTGTTTGGATCTTTTACAAAAGCTTGGTCTATTAAGCAGATTTCTTCATAGAATTTTCCAATTCTTCCTTGTACTATTTTTTCTGCAATTGCTTCTGGTTTTCCTTCATTCATGGTTTGTGCTTTTAGGATTTCCATTTCTTTGTTTACTCTTTCTTCTGGTACTTCTTCTTTTCTTACATATTCAGGTCTTGCTGCTGCAATTTGCATGCATATGTCTTTGGCAACTTCTTTGTTTCCTTTTTTCATGTTAACTAAAACGGCAATTTTTCCGTCACCATGGATGTATTTTTCTACTAGTCCTTCTGCTTCAAATCTTGCGAATCTTCTAATGTTCATGTTTTCACCGATGGTTGCAATTTTTTCAACTAATACTTCTTGTACTGTTTTTCCTGCTACTTCAATTGATTCTTGTGCTAGTAATGCTTCTACGTCACTTGGATTTTTTTCTACGATTTGTTTTGCTACATTCATAACAAAGTTTTTAAAGTCTTCATTTTTTCCAACAAAGTCTGTTTCTGAGTTTACTTCTACAATTGCTCCTGTTTTTCCGTCTTCTGCAATATAGGCTTCTACTAGCCCTTCTGCTGCTACTCTTCCAGATTTTTTAGCAGCTTTTGCAATTCCTCTTTCACGTAATAGTTCAATTGCTTTTTCCATGTCTCCATCTGTTTCTGTTAAAACTTTTTTGCAGTCCATCATTCCTGCTCCTGTTTTTTCTCTTAAGTCTTTTACTAAACTTGCTGTAACCATTGTTTATTCCTCCCTTTTTATTTAAAGCTTAGCACCTATAAATAAAGTAATTTACAGATTAATTACTCTTGTTTTTTGCTTCACTTTTTTATTTATAAAATTAAGAGTAGAGCAGAAAAGCCCTACTCTTCTTTATTTTAATCTAATTTTAAAATTCTTATTCTTCCGTGGTAGCTTCTTTTTCTTCGGCAACTTCTTCGGTAGCTTCTACTACTTCTTCAATACTAGCCACCTCTTTATTTTCCGCTTCTACTGCTTGTTCTTCTCCCATTTCTGGCTCGAAGCTTTCCCCTTGTTTTCCTTCAATAACAGCATTTGCCATAACATCTGCAATTAATTTTACGGCACGAATCGCATCGTCATTTCCTGGGATTGGGTAATCTAATTCTTCTGGATTGCAGTTGGTATCTACTAATCCTACTACTGGAATTCCTAATTTTTTAGCTTCTAAGATTGCTATTTTTTCTTTTTTAGGGTCGATTAGGAAGATTACGCCTGGTAATTTTTCCATGTCTTTAATTCCACCAAGGTTTTTTTCTAGTTTTTCCATTTCTTTTTTCAATAAAATTACTTCTTTTTTAGGTAATATATCAAAAGTTCCGTCTTCTTGCATGGTTTCTAAGTCTTTTAGTCTTTGAATTCTTTTTTGAATGGTTCCAAAGTTTGTTAGCATTCCTCCTAACCATCTTTGGTCAACATAGTACATTCCACATTTTAATGCTGCTTCTTTCATGCATTCTTGTGCTTGTTTTTTGGTTCCTACGAATAGGATTGTTTTTCCTTCTTCTGCTTGTTCTTTGATGAAGTTATACGCTTCATCTAATTTTTTTGATGTCTTTTGTAAGTCGATGATGTGTATTCCATTTCTGGCTTGGAATATGTATTCTGCCATTTTTGGATCCCATCTTCTTGTTTGATGTCCAAAGTGAACACCTGCTTCTAGTAATTGTTTCATTGCAACTACTGCCATTTTTCATTCCTCCTTGTTTGTTATTCTTCCACAGAGCTTCTAACGTTTTTTAGGACCTCAAATTTTTAGGCACTTCCCTTAAAACTAGCTTCCTATGTGATTAATACGTTTGCTATTGTATCACATTTTGGCAATCATTTCAAGGGTTTTTGTGAAATTTTTACAATTTTATGTTACAAAACACTCCCTATCATTCCCGCATCATTTCCTAAAACTGCAGGTGTAATCTTTATTTCCTGTCTTCTTTTATTCTCTTTATTCATTTGCCACAATCTATTTCTTAATCGTTCCAGAAGCACATCTTCAAAATACACAAAGCTACCACCAATTCCGTACAATTTCTGGCTCAAAAATGCAAATCAAATTTTGAATTCCCTCACTTAAATTTTCGATAAATTCATTAACCACATCTTCAATCACTTCATAATTCTTATCTTCTGGTGTATTTCTACGTATTATTTCTAACAATTCTTGCCCTCTTGTTGTTTCGTCCAAATTTAAAGCTTCACGCAAATTATTCTTAAATGCCTTCATAGAAGCATACCTTTCAAAACACCCTTTTCTTCCACAGTTACACAAAATGCCATCTTTTTGGATTACCATATGACCAAACTTATAACCAGCTTTATCTCCCGCTTTTTGTAACTCTCCTTGTACAAAATAAGCACCACCAATACCTGTTCCAAGAGTTAAAAATATACTACTATTATATCCTTTTAAACAGCCATAAGCATTTTCTGCTAAACCTGCACACTTAGCATCATTTCTTATCATAATAGGTAACTCTAATCCTTTTAGATCTTCCATTATGTTAAAATTTTTAACTTGCAAATTAGTAGTTTGTACAATCACACCATTTTCTATTTGACCAGGTGTGCCAATCCCTATTTTTTCTATTTTATACTTTTCTTGAAACAATTTTACCTTTTCCAAAATATAATCCGTAATCGTTTTTTTAAGATTTCTTTTCTCGGTAGCTGTCCATCTTTTTTCTACCTTCTCTACAATTTTACCATTGTTATCTATCACACCAATGGCAATATGGCTTCCACCAATATCGATTCCAACTTTCATTTTCCATCTTCCTTTCTTTTTTCTTTTATGTGCAATTGGGGACGGTTCTTTTTGCACATTACATTACTAGTATAATATATATTTAAGCTTCGACTTTTTGCAATTACATGGGTAACTAGGCTATGGGTTAGGTGTTAAAAACATTACAGATTTTGGACAAGCTAAGCTTTTACAGAAACTCTAATTGTCTATTTTAAGCCTCTCTCACGTTCAAAAATATAGTATTATCTATTTAGAATAAATGACAAATGCGACTAGATAGTTCTACAAATTCTAAAACAAAAGTAAGATTTTCTAGTTACAATCTTAGATGCACAAAATCTTTCATTTATTTTAACTCCTAGCTCATAGCCACCTATATAATTGCAAAAAGTCGAAACTTAAATATATATTATACTAGTAATGTAATGTGAAAAAAGAACCGTCCCCAATTGCACATAAAAAGGGACAATTAAGAACCGTCCCCAATTGTCCCATTTTATACACCATATGCTGAGAATAAGAAGTTACCCATATAAACTTGCACACATGGTACTAATACAACTAATACGAAGAAAATTAACACAGCTCCAACAATAGCATATACCACTTGTGGCAATGCTTTCATGATTTTGGTCATGATGTTGTCGATATCAATTTCCATGTATTCTACTAGTTTTTCCATCATTTCGGTAAGGTCTGTTTGCATACCTATTTTCAACATTTCGGTTATCATAGGTTTGGCTAAGCCAGATTTTTCGAATGGCTCAATCCAAGAAGAACCGGTTAAGATGTTATTGATTGATGTTTCTATAATAGAAAGCATTACATAGTTTTTGATAACATTTTTGCTGACTTCGATAGAGTCTTGTATTCTCATTCCATTTTTCATGTTTAGTAACATGGCTTTTAGAAATCTTGAAAAGTCTAAGGCAAAGATTAATTCACCAAAGATTGGCATTTTGTATTTAAAGTAGTGATAATTGTATTTTCCTTTTGGTGTTCTAACATAAAATACAATGGCTGCTACTACTGCTAAAATCAAGATTACCGGAACATACCAATAGAGTATCGCCTTGTCTAAGAAGGAAGCAAACCATAGGGTTACCGCTGGCAATTCCTCTTCGGTTCCTAATTCGTCAAATACCCCTTGAATGGCAGGAATGGCGACTAAGGTTCCTACTACTAACATAACTAGCAATAAGACAAATTGCACAATATTTGGGATTAAAATCGATCTTATTTTTTTGTTTAATGCTTCTGTTTCGTCCAAATATTTAACAGCTTGTTCTAAGGAGCTAGTAAGCGAACCTGATAATTCTCCTACTTTTATCATGTTAATATAAATGTAAGGAAAGACATTTTCATAATATTCCATGGTAGTGTACATGTTTTCTCCGGGCTTCTACACCAGCTAAAATATCTTCTAAAATACCACGAAATGATAAGTTTTCTGTACTTTTTATTATGGTATCTAAAGCATGGATATTATTGAAGTTTGCCTTTTTTAGTAGATAAAAATTTTGGGTAAATACCACTAAATCTCTTTGTGTTATTTTTTCAGTTTTTGCAAAATATAAATTTACTTTTTCCTTTGTTGTTAATGTTTTTTTTGCATTTACTATTTGTGTAGTATTAACATTTTTCATAACTTCTTGGATGTCAGTTACATTTTTCTTTTGCTTTTTTTGCTTTTTGTTAGAACGATAAGAAAGTTGTTCAATGGCAATGGGTAATAAATCACTTGATTTAAGTGATTTAATTAAGTTTAACCTACTAGAAGACTCTACTCTATTTCTTACAATTACCCCTGTTTTTGTCATAGCCCTGTACATATATATAGGCATCTTTAGCTTACCTCCTACTTATTATTTATCACGTTTAATTTTTAATTGCATGATGGTTCTATTTAAAATTTCTAGGTTCTTTTCTTCAATTTGTGCTTTGGCCAACTCTAGCGAAATTTTATCTTGTACAAATAATTCTGCTAAAGAATTAATTAGACCAATGCTTCCTTTTTCTAAATTACTTTGGATGGCATCTTCAATTTCGGATACACTAAGTTTTTCCTTACGAATAATACCTGCTACAATATTATCTACTACCATTACCTCTGGTACTAGCACTAGTTTTCCGTCATTTCCTGGCAATAATCTTTGGGATACTACAAGTTTTAGTAAGGCTGATAACAAGTATTTAACACTTGCTTGATCTCTTACTTCGTAGAAGTTTATCATTCTGTCAATCGTTTCAGCACAAGATTTGGTATGAAGTGTTCCAATTACTAAGTGTCCTGATTCTGCCATTTCGATTGCTGCTTCCATGGTTACTTTATCACGAATCTCTCCAATTACTAGAATGTCACAGTCCTCTCTTAAAGAGTTTTTAACACCATCACTAAATGTCAAACTATCTCTTCCTTTTCCAATTTCTTTTTGGACAATTAAGGATTTTTTAGAATGATGCTTATATTCTACTGGATTTTCTAAGGTTAGTATTTTTTTATTTTGATTTTCATTAATATGGTTAATTAGAGCATTTAAGGTTGTACTTTTACCAGAGTTTGTCTTACCCGTAACTAGAATTAAGCCTTGTGGTTGGTAGGTCATTCTTCTTACAATGTCTGGTACTCCTAATGATTCATAAGGTGGTAATTCATTTTTGATAAGTCTTAGGGTGCATAAGGGAACATCGTCTGACAAAGAAATATTAACCCTTAAACGAATATCTTTATATTCATAAGACATGTCTAGTTTTCTGGTGGTGTTGAAGACTTCGTCTTTTTCCACATTTCCTTGGACTAAATAATCATAATATTCTGTCATATCGTCTGGTGTTAGCACCTTGCTATTTGGTACGGGAACTAACTTTCTTGCAATTCTAAGCATTGGCTTGTTATCACAAATTAGATGCACGTCTGAGGCATCTAGCTTCATTG
>CANRXN010000065.1 GCA_947643945.1 uncultured Clostridium sp. | reverse complement strand
ACTTTTCCATAATTTCCATTTATAATTTTATCATATTTACATAATAATGTCAACCATTTTTTATCTTATGTTTTCTTTTTATGTTTATTTTCATCTTCCATATCCTGTCTTTTGTACAATCGCATCACTAATTGTTTTAACGGTTGGTGACACCTGATAATCTTGTTTTTGAAAAACTTGTCTATGTAACTCTTGCACATTAGTTTCTAGCGTTACCGGAACGCCGATACCATCTATCTAAAGTAATTCCTTTTATTTCATATGGCCAACCAATACTATTCGTAATTTTAAAGCTTGTCACACTTGGTAATAAACTAAACACATCACTTGCTGTAATATTGGTATACACTTTTGGTAAAATAAAATCAATAAAACTGTTAATTTCACTTATATTTTTAGTCTTCAATTTTTCTGCCATGGCTTCTATTACCGTTCTCATTCTTTCTGCTCTTTTATAATCGCCGTCCTTCGGTGTAGCGTATTCTTGAATAGGCTACTGCTTGTACACCATTTAAAGTTTGTTTTCCAGTAGAAGCTACTTTTTCATTTGTTTTGTTAGTTACTTTTGCTGTTTCGTTGATATAGTTATTTAAGTATTTAAGTTCTTCGTTCGATTCAATGTTAATTTCTACGCCACCTAACTTATCAACTGCTTCTGCTACCGCATCAAAATTTACTGTTACAAATTCTTTAATGTTTAAATCAAAATTGGTATTTAATGTACTAATGGCTAAAGGTGCTGACCCATAAGAGTAAGCATGTGTTATTTTGTCTAAACCATGACCTTCTATTTGCACATAAGTATCTCGATAAACTGATACTAGTTTTACTTCTTTTGTTTTGTTGTTTAGACTTGCTATTATAATACAATCACTTCGATTTCCTTTATCTAAATTATCGTCTCTACTATCTACTCCAAAGATGGCAATATTTCTATAGTCAATCAAGTCCGCCTCTACTTTAGTCGATACTTTTAATTCGTCTTCTTTTATGTCGATGCGTTGTATTTTATTTAATTTGTCTTGAATAAACCAGTAAGTCCCTCCTACGATTGCCATAAACAATATGGTCAGTAGTAAGACTATGATTCCAAAAATCTTTAGGCCTTTTTTCTTTTTCATTCTTTTACCTCTTGATTTCTATATGTTTTACATCTTGTCTGGCATTTCCATGCCTAGTAAATTAGCACCAGTTTTTAATACGCTACCTACTATGTTACTTAAGTACAATCTAGCATTTTGTAATTCTTTATCTTCTGTCATAATTTTATTTTCGTTATAAAAAATACTAAAAGCTTTGGCTAGGTCTAACAAGTATCTTGACAAAATAGATGGCTCATCTTTTTGTGTTACTTGTACTAATATGTCTTGGAAATTATAAATCAATTTTACAATGTTTAAAGAATATTCGTCTAATAATTTTTCTTCCTTTACTTCTTCCATTTTTGGTTCATATCCTGCTTTTTCTAGTACGCTTTTGGTTCTTACATAGGTATATTGAATATATGGTCCGGGTTTCTCCTTGGAAATTTAAGATTTGATCCCAGTCAAATATTTCGTCTTTAATTCTACTATTGGCTAAATCATTAAAGATTACAGCTCCTATACCTACTTTTTTAGCTACTTCTTCTTTGTTTTCTAACTCTGGATTTTTTTCTTCTATGATTTTCTTTGCTCTTGTTATTGCTTCTTGTAATAGTTCTTCTAGTTTTATGATATTTCCTTCTCTGGTTGACATCTTCCCAGTTGGTAATAATACCATCCCAAAAGGAATATGTGTTAATCCTTTTATGTATTTTTCGTCTAATCCTAATAGTTTTGCTACTTCAAATACTTGTTTAAAGTGTAATACTTGTTCATAGGAAGTTAGGTATAAGGCTTTATCAAAGTTATAGGTTCTTGCTCGATAAAGAATCGCTGCTAGGTCTCTTGTTGCATATGTGGTTGAACCATTTGATTTTTCGATAATACATGGTGTGTTGATGCCTTGGTCTTCTAAGTCGATGATTCTTGCACCTTGTGATTCTTCTATTTTTCCGGTTTTTTCTAGTATTTCAATTACTTCTGGCATTTTGTCAGAATAGAAGGCTTCTCCGGTTCCAAGAGTCAAAGTGACTCCCTAATAAGTCATATACTTTTTGGAATTCTTGCAAACTTAAAGTTTTAAATTTTTCCCAAATTTCAGTGCAGTAAGGGTCACCTTCTTCTAATTTTTTAAAGTTGTCTCTTGCATGGTTTAGTACTTCTTCTTCATTTTTGCAAGCGTCGTTTATTCGAATATAGATTTTTGTTAATTCATTGATTGGGTCTTTTTCTATGTTATATTCTTCTCCCCATAGTTTATAGCCTTCAATTAATTTTCCAAATTGGGTACCATAGTCTCCTAGGTGGTTGATTCCTACTGTATGATAACCTAAATACTTGTAAATATTGTATAAGGCTCCTCCTATTACTGTTGAGCGTAAATGTCCGATATGAAATGGTTTTGCAATATTGGGTGAAGAGTAGTCAATTACTATTGTTTTAGATTTTCCATATTCTTGGTCTATTTCTTTTTGTTGTATTACTTCTTTAATCAGTTCTAATTTATTGATATAGAAGTTTAAATAACCTCCTACTACTTCTACTTTTTCTATGATTTTAGAATCTATTTCTATTTTTTCTTTTATTTCAGTTGCAATTTGTGTTGGTGCTTTTTGTAAGCTTTTAGCAAGACGAAAACATGGAAAGGCATAATCTCCATTTTGGCTATCTTTTGGTGTTTCAATATATCCTTCTAACTCTTTAGTATCTATGTTAATTATTTTTTCGATTGTATTTGCTATTTTTTCCTTAAAATTTAACATGTTTTTCTTCCTTTCGACTTTTTTCATTTCGCCTTGAATTTATTATATTCTTGGCCTTTTTAATTGTCAATGCTTTTTACAATATGGTAATTTAAATGTAAAGGTTTTGTAATATAGCTACAATTGTGTTACAGCCTCCTTCGTTCCTAAGTTTAAAAAAATCATGATTGAGTTGTCCTCTCAATCATGATTTTTTCTATTTTGGTTATCTATGTAATGCCAAGAGTCTTTGCACATGTCGTCTAATGTTTTCTCTGCCCTCCAGCCTAGTTCTTCTTTTGCTTTTTGAGGGTCAGCATAGCAAGTTGCAATGTCTCCGTGGTCTTCTTGGTGCAATTTTATAAGCTACTTTTTTGCCGGTTGCTTTTTCAAATGCTTTTACCATGTCTAATACGCTATAACCGGGTTCCTGTTCCTAGGTTATAGATGTATAATCCTTTTTGCTCTTTGTCGATTTTTTCTAAGGCTTTTACATGTCCTTGTGCTAGATCTACTACATGGATGTAGTCTCTTACTCCTGTTCCGGTCTTTTGTGTCATAATCATTTCCAAATACTGATAGTTCTTTTAGTTCTCCATTTGCTACACGAACAATGTATGGCATTAAGTTGTTTGGTATTCCTTGTGGTTCTTCTCCTATTAGTCCACTTTCATGGGCTCCTACTGGATTAAAATATCTTAAAATGCAGATGTCCCATTCGCTGTCTGCAAAATAAGTGTCTTTTAATATTTGTTCAATAAATAATTTTGTGGTTCCATATGGATTGGTGGTTCCTCCTGTTTTGCAGTCTTCCGTTAGCGGAATTCTTTCTGGCTCCCCATATACAGTTGCTGAAGAACTGAAGATAAACTTTTTACAACCATATTTTCTCATGGTGTCTAACACAACTAAAGCTCCTGATATGTTGTTCATATAGTATTCAATTGGTTTTTGAACTGATTCTCCTACTGCTTTAAAGCCTGCAAAGTTTATGACTGCTTCTATGTTGTTTTCTTCAAATACTTTTTCTAAACTTTGCCTATCCATATAATCCATTTCGTAAAATTTGAAGTCTTTCCCAGATATTTTTTTTATTGCTTCTAATACTTCTGGATTACTGTTTGAAAAATTGTCTATCACTACAATTTCTTTTCCTTCTTTTAATAATTCGATTGCTGTGTGACTTCCTATGTAACCTGCTCCTCCTGGTAATAATATTGCCATTTTTTATTCCACCTTTCTTTTGTTTTTATGCGTTTATTATAATCTTCTTATTGGGAAAAGTCAAACCTTCTTTACTTCTACACCATCTTTTGTATCTTTTATTTGGTAGCCTTTTTCTTGAATCAAATCCCTTAACTGGTCTGATTTTACCCAGTCTTTATTTTCTCTTGCTTGTTTTCTTTGTTCTATTAGTTCTAAAATTTCCTGTGGTATTTCTTGTTGAAATTCTTCCATTGGTTGCTCTATTTTTAAAGCTAAAACAGTATCAAATTTGGCTAGTAATTCTGCCCATTTAGGAGATTTATTTTCCTGTCTTATAACTTCCCAAACAACACCCATTGCAAGTGGCATATTTAGGTCATCGTTAATGGCTTGGTGAAATTTTTCTTCTATTTCTGTTATTTTATTGGTATCTACCTCATCTTTTCCTGCTAAGTGTGCTTGGTAACCATTTTTTAGTCTTTCTAATGATTTTTTACTAGCTTCCATTGCTTCCCATGTAAAGTTTAGTTTATTTTTGTAATGGCTAGAATAACTAAACAAACGATATACTAATGGGTCATATCCTTTTTTCTCTAAATCTTTTAATAAGTAAACATTTCCTAAGCTTTTTGACATTTTCCCACCATCAATTAGTAAGTATTCACCATGCATCCAGAAGTTTGCTGGTATTTTTCCACATTTTCCTTTGCTTTGGGCAATTTCGTTTTCATGATGGGTAGGAATTAAGTCAATTCCTCCTGTATGGATGTCAAATTGTTCTCCTAAATATTTTTGTCCCATGGCAGAACATTCAATATGCCATCCGGGATAACTTGGTCCCCATGGACTATCCCATTTCATTAAATGGTTTTCAGGTGCTTTTATCCATAAGGCAAAATCATAGGGATTTCTTTTTTCTTGGTCTACTTCTACTCTTGCCCCTGCTTTTTGTTCTTCTAAATTAAGGTTTGAAAGAATTGGATATTGGTCTAATTTAGAGATATCAAAGTAAATGGCTGTAGAAGTTTCATAGGCATAACCATTTTCTATTAATTGTTTAACATATTCTAACATTTCTTCTATATGTTCAGTTGCTTTGCATACAATTTCTGGTGTTTCAACGTTTAAGGCTGCTAAGTCTTCGAAAAAAAGCTTGGTATAATGGTTCGCAATTTCCATTGGTGTTTTCTTTTCTTCTCTTGCTGATTTTAGCATTTTGTCTTCTCCAGCATCACCATCACTTACTAAATGCCCTACATCGGTTATGTTCATAGCATGTTTTATTGTATAGCCATTATATTTTAACACTCTTCTTAACACATCTTGAAATAAATTGGTTCTCATGTTTCCAATGGTGGCATCTTTGTACACAGTTGGTCCACAAGAATAGATTCTTACTTGCTTTTCATTTATTGGCTTAAATATTTCTTTTTCCTTGGTTAATGTGTTATAAAAATAAATGTCCAATTTGTTTCCTTCTTTCTTATTTTAAATTGAGATGTGGAGATTTAAAATAAGAAAGTCTCCACATCTCTTCTATATTTATTATACAACCCTCTTGTTTATGGTGTTATATTTTCATTTGGTGTACCATTTTGATCTGGTGGTGTTGGTGGATTGGTTCCATCTCCACTTGTATTATTATCTGTTCCTGGTTTTGTACTGCCTCC
Organism: uncultured Clostridium sp.; assembly: GCA_947643945.1. Taxonomy (GTDB): domain Bacteria; phylum Bacillota; class Clostridia; order TANB77; family CAG-508; genus CAG-269. The sequence continues at coordinate 653 of CANRXN010000065.1, read as the reverse complement.
TCCTGTTACATTATCACTTGTGTTGGTATTGGTTGTATTATTGGCTGGGGTGTTATTGACTGGTGGTTTTGGCTTTTCTTCTTCTTTTGGCTTGGTGTGTACATTACAGGTTTCTTCTATTTTACCTTTATTGTTACTTGTACCTCCATTTACTGGTTTCCATAGTTGTAATTTTTCTTTTGGTACCATTCCTCCAAAACTACCTTGTTTGGTTTCTACATATTGTGCGCAAAATTCGGTTGCAAGCATTCCTGTTTCCCCACAAATGGTTTGTAATCCATGACCTTCACATTTTTCTGGCAAATTGTCTGCTGTAAAGATTTCTTTGTAAGTATCGGTACATCCTGTTCCTGCAATACAACCTGTGTTTCTACATACGGTTTGCTCTACAATTCCACTAGGACGTGTAAAGGTTGCACTTTGTAGCCCTTTATGAATTGCGGTCATAACTTCATCCCAAATTTGTCCTGCTGGATTGGTTCCAAATCCTGTTACTTCTTCTGGGCTGTCATATCCAAACCAACATGCTGCTGCATAATATGGGGTGAATCCACAAAGCCATCTATCTTTGCTTCCATCGGTTGTTCCTGTTTTTGCTGCTACATCCATTCCTGAAATAGCACAATAGGTTGCTGTTCCTTTTTTTACTGGTT